>SHVE01000004.1 GCA_009694365.1 Thermoleophilia bacterium
GTGCGCCGACACAACCACAGCCTCGACGCGGGGGTCACCTTGGCGTGAGTGTGGAGATTTACCCGGTGCCGTCCTTTGGATTTCAGTCTCATCAACCCTCACCCGTCAGGATGGCACCGGGTGAATAACGTGCTGGCCCCTCACAGCTAGCTGTGGTGACCACACACCGTCGGCAACCCCCGATCACCAATGGCGGCCCCGTGAGTGCGGTGTGAGGTCGGAACCGCTCTGGGTGTGATGGAGGTTTCGACGTTTCGATGGGGATGTGGGAGTGACGACAACCACATGACCATCCCAGCGACGGCGGGCGCCCGTGACAGCGGACCGGGCAGCGGAGGTCGTGGTGGACACAATGGCGCGGAAGGGCGAGGGCGTCGGGGTCATCACCCGCATCCCCCGACGAATCGATAACGGGCCGGAGCCGCTGCAGAGATGGGTGCGTCAGGCGGGGGTCGGATGCGGCGAACGCGCGGAGCGGGTGATGACCGGAACCGTTTGGAATACGTGCGCAGCACCTCACGGCGACGCCTACCCGGCAAGTATGAGACCGGGAGTAACACCCCACGTCGCCAACCGGCCTCGAACCGGGTACTGCCACCGGATGCGAAGCAGGG
Organism: Thermoleophilia bacterium; assembly: GCA_009694365.1. GTDB lineage: Bacteria > Actinomycetota > Thermoleophilia > Miltoncostaeales > Miltoncostaeaceae > SYFI01. The sequence goes on from SHVE01000004.1 coordinate 615, forward strand.
AGCGGGGAACTGGAGTGACCGCCCGGCATTCCCGCGAGAACGAACGCCGACCCCACTCAGTGCCCCCGCACAACGCAGACGGGCGCGAACGAGACCCCCCTGGGTCGCCACAGCACCAGGGGGGTGTTCGTGGTACATCCCGTCTACGTCGTCGCCGAGGCAGTCCTCTTCGCGGCGGCCTTAGCTGGGATCTTCGTAGCGGAAGGCTTCGCGGTGGGCTTGGCCGGGGTCTTCGCGATGGGCTTCGCGACCGCCTTAGCCGGGGTCTTCGCGGCGACCTTGGCCGAAGTCTTCGTAGCGGAAGGCTTCGCGGTGAGCTTGGCCGGGGTCTTCGCGACGGGCTTCGCGGCGGGCGTGGCCGGGGTCTTCGCGGCAGGCTTCGCGACAGCCTTGGCCGGGGTCTTCGTAGCGGGCTTCGCGACAGCCTTGGCCGGGGTCTTCGTAGCGGAAGGCTTCGCGGCGGGCGTGGCCGGGGTCTTCGCGGCGGGCTTGGCCGGGGTCTTCGCGGCGGGCTTCGCGGCGGGCTTGGCCGGGGTCTTCGCGGCGGGCTTCGCGACAACCTTGGCCGGGGTCTTCGCAGCAGGTTTCGCGGCGGGCTTGGCCGGGGTCTTCGTAGCGGAAGGCTTCGCGGTGGGCTTGGCCGGGGTCTTAGCGACGAACTTCGTCGCCGACAGGGGCCCACGAACGGCGTCGGCCGCAGACGTCGGGGTGGATGGCGTCGCCATGGCCGCCCCTGCCGTCTTCTCCGCGACGTGTGCCAGTGCTGCCGCCGCCATGGCGACGACCGACGGGGGGGTTGACGACAGCGGTGGGCGCACGGTGGAGCGCATGCCACCCCGCGACTGCTGGGCGGCAGCAGCGCGAGCGGCGGCGGCGGCCTTGGGGTCGGCCTTGGGCGGCGGCTTCGGTGCGATGCGCTTACCCGTGGGCTTGAACTTGATGACCAGCGTGCCGGAGAGCGCGTCGTCGATGAGTTGACTCGCACCCTCGTCGTCTAGGTGGCGGGCGTACATGAGCTCGCTCACGAGGACGCGACGGGCTCGCTCGAGCATCTGCATCTCGCCCGGGGAGAGACGAGCGTCCTGCTGGCGCCGCTCGAGATTCCTCACCACCTCGGCGAGCTCGAGGATGTCGCCGCTGCGCAACTTCTCCTGATTGCGCTTGAAGCGCTGGTTCCACTGCGTGGGCATTTCCGAACCCTCGGCGGCAAGGACGAAGAGCACCTCGCCCACCGCACGCTCATTGATGACCGGGCGGAGACCGGCGGCGTCGGCGTTGTCGCACGGAACCATCACGGTCATCGGCGGCTGCAGGATCTCGATCGTCAGGTACTCACGACGCTCACCACGGATATCGTGAACCCCTTTGGCGAGAACCGTTCCCGCACCGTGATGCGGGTAGACGACCTTGTCCCCAACCTCGAACATTCAATCTCCTCGTACCATCGGATCACGCCACCGGGCGGTGAGCGCGTGAGAGGCGGCGCATCGACCGACCCCATCGGACCCGGATTCGCAGTGGATTCACCCCTCATTGTACCGCGTGGGTGCGCGGCACCTCAGACGAGCGGGGCTACCAGTTCGCCGGCCACCGATCGAGGACATCGCTGTGTCGCCGTGCGCGTTCGCGCTTGGCGATCTCCGCGGGGTCGTCGGCGGCCGACTTGGCACGCCGAAGCGCTTCGATCATGTCGTAGCGGCGCTGTTCCTTGTCCTTCGCCTCCTGGACGGCCTTACGCTTCGCCCGGGCGGAGGTGCTGTCGTGGTGGGCACCGAACACAACCGGGAAGGGTAGCGCGAACACGCACGTCTACGAGATGACTCCGGCACCGGCGAGTGCGAGAAGGATCAACCCGAGAGCGATCCGGTAGACGACGAAGACGTACAGGGTGTGACGAGCGAGCCACTTGAGCAGAAACGCGATGGAGGCGTAGCCCACGATGAAGGACACGATGGTGGCGATGATGAGCGGCCCGACGGCCACGGGTACACCCTCAGGATGCGCCAGCTGCGCGTACAGTTCGTAAACCCCGGAGAGAACGATTGCCGGGATGGAGAGCAGGAACGAAAACCGCGCCGCGGCTTCCCGGTCGAGACCACGGATGAGACCCATGGTGATCGTGGCACCGGAGCGCGACACCCCGGGGATGAGAGCGAGGGCCTGCGCCAGACCCACCCAAATGGCGTCACGGCGACCCACCGACGACACCGGACGCTCCTTTCGGCCCAGCCAGTCGGCCGCGCCGAGGATGATGCCGAACACGATGAGAGTGACCCCCATCAGGTAGAGGCTGCGCACCCCGGTCTCGATCTGGTCCTTGAAGGCGAACCCACCGATGACGATGGGGATCGTTCCGATGACGAGGTACCAGCCCATCCGGGCGTTGAGGTCGGATCGCAGGTGCGGGCGGAACCAACTGCGCGTCCACGTGCTGATGACGCCAAGTAGGTCGCGCCCGAAGTAGAGCACCACCGCGAGCATGGTCCCCAGTTGGATGATCGCCGTGAAGCGCGCACCGGGGTCGTCCCAGCCGAGAATGGCGGGAACGATGCGCAGATGCGCCGAACTCGAGATGGGTAGGAACTCCGTGAGCCCCTGCGTGATACCGAGAATGACCGCCTGGAACCAAGACATGGCGGTGGACCCTAGTCCCGTGCACGGGTGACCGGGCACCCTCCCGTGGCCTCTATCGCCTCCGTTGGGGACGTGCGAGCAGGATGTCGCACGGGGCGGGGCGTGCGAGGTGCGGCGGGAACGATCTGAACAGGAGGCGCTCCACCGTGCGCCCCACTAAGCGTCCCCGGGGGGACGGACACAGCGAAGCGGGAACGATCTGAACAGACGGCGCTCCACCGTGCCGCACTCCATGCCCACCACCACCAGATCCACACCATGGCCACCGGAGCACGCCCCCACCGCCTCGGGCGGGTAGCCCGGCAGAATCTGGGGCTCGGCGGTCGGCACGTTCTCGACCACCTCATTCCGCCACGTGAGCGCTGCCTCCGGCACGACCTCGTGGTTGGGGAGGGACACTCCGCCCTTACCCATGCATGGCGAAGGAAGGAGGGTGGCGATGACGGGCCGCACCGACCGTCGCGCTCCCACCAGGCCAGAGATGCCGCCGGCCTCGTCACGGGCCGTCTCGGATCCGGGGCGGTCCTCAACGGGGACGTGGCCGTAGGCCGCCCTATGCGCATCGTACGGAGGGGGTCCGGGCAGCGGTAGCATCGCCGCATGGCGAGTACGTCACCTCTTACCGAGCGCTACGCGGGCCTCGTGCTCGACCTCGACGGCTGCCTCTGGGTGGGCGACGACGTGGTGCCGGGGGCACCGGCCGCGGTTGATGCCTGGCGGGCGTCGGAGCGACCGCTCGTGTTTCTCACCAACGACCCGCGATGCGCGCCCGAGGATCTGGTGCAGCGCCTGTGGTCGCACGGCATCCGGGCGTCGGTTGACGAGGTCATCACCTCCGGTGTGGTGATGCAGGCGTACCTCGCGGACCGGTTTCCCGGTTGCGACGCCGTGGTGGTGGGAAGCACGGCCATGGTGCGGCACGTGCGCCTCGCCGGTCTGCACGTCATCGCGAGGGAGGACTTGGTGTCACGCGCCGATGTCGTGGTGCTGGCGGGGCATCCGGACCTCACCGCCACCGAACTGATGTGGGCGGTCCGGGCGGCGCACTCCGGCGCGTCGGTCGTGGCCACCGGGCGCGATGGCCTCGTGCCCACCGACCACGGGGTGATCCCCGGCACCGGCGCAGTGGTGGCCTACGTGGAGTTCGCGTCGGGAGCGCAGGCGGTGGCGGTAGGCAAGCCCAGCGCCACCGCCTGGCGTACTGCCCTAGACCGCCTCGGAGTGGACGGACCCGTACTGGCCATCGGGGACCGTCTCGACTCCGACGTCGCCGGCGCGTGCGCGGCGGGGCTCGATGCCGCCCTCGTTCTGACCGGTGTCACCGACCGGGACGATCTGGACGCCTGGGACGGCCCGGCACCGGTGGCCGTGGGAGACGATCTGGCAGCCCTGCTCCTAGGCTAACGGTCCTCCCGCAGCGTGCGACGGGCCACCTTGCCCGATGCCAAACGAGGGAGGGAATCGTGCCACTCGATTGAATGGGGCGCGGCGTGTGGTCCCACCGCCCGCACCACCGACGACCGGATCTCCCGCTCCGCCGCGGATCGATCCGCACCCTCGTGGGCCACGACCACAGCGACCACCCGCATGAGCCCGTGCGTGTCCGCGCGGCCGACCACGACGACCTCGGCCACGGCGGGGTGGGCCAGAATTACCGCCTCCACCTGCACCGGACTCACAAAGATGGCATCGACCTTGAACAAATCGTCGGCGCGGCCGATGTGGCGGTAGACACCGTCGTCTTCCACCAGGATGTCGCTCATGCGTATCCACTCCCCGTGCAGCAGATCGCGGGTGAGCGCGCGACGACGGACGTACCCCGAGGTGTTGCTGGCCGAGCGAATCCACAGGCGTCCGGGCGTTCCGCTCGGCACGGGGGAGCCGTGCTCGTCTCGCAGAGACACCTCGGCGCCGGGGACGGGTCCGCCGAGGCGCCCGGGAAGGTCCTCGCCCGGTCGGGTGGAGAGGACGATGTTGGAGCACTCGGAGCAGCCGAAACCCTCGAGCACGTCACGCCCCGGAAGCACGGCGCGTAGTCGCCGGAGCACCGGAGTGGGCAGCGAATCGCCGGATGACACCACCAGACGCACCGCGGCGAGCGCGGCGCCGTCGTCGGGATGCCGCTCGAGAAACGCGGCCAACTGCGCCCAGAACGCCGGCACGCCGGAGAGGACGGTGACCCCGTTGTCACGGCAAGCGGTGAGCACCGTCCGCACCGTGGGCCGGGTGCGTGTGTGCACCACCCGGGCGCCCCGGCCGAGGGGGCGGAAGAAGCCGTTGCCGAATCCGAGTGACGTGAATCCGCGCGATACCGCATGGCAGATGTCACCGGGTTCGAGCGCCAGAATCGCCGCCGCGTAGCCCTCCACCGATACGCGCATGTCGCCGTGGGCGTGAACGGCGCCCTTGGGCCGGCCGGTGGATCCCGACGAATACACGATGTAGGCGGGGTCGTCGGGGCTCACCGGCGTGATGGGCGCGGGCCGTCCGGCCTCGAGTATCCGTGGCGAAATGACCCGCCACGGGCCGCCCGGCACAGGCTCATCCGCAACCACAATGGTCACCATCGCGTCCGTGAGCACATCGGCGAGGACAACCGGGTCGGTGGCGGGATCGAGGGGCACGACCACCCCGCCCGCAGCCGCGACCCCGAGGACCGCCTGCACCCAGGGGCGTCCGTCGCGCATCGCCACGGCCACGTGCTGGCCGCGGCGCAGGCCAACCGCACGTAGGGCGCCCGCCGCACGATGGACAGCCCGGGAAAGGTCGTCGAAGGTCCACGTGCCCGCCTCGTCGGTGACGGCCGCATGGGTGCCACGTCCGTCCCGCCGGTGGCGCTCAACCACCAGATCCACCAGGTTTTCCTCCGCCGACACCCCAGTGGTCATCACCGCTCGGTGAGCGCGCGGCGCGCGACCGGGTGGCGGCGTGGGTTGGTCCATCACCTCGGCCAGCGCATCGAGTGCATCGAGTGGCACGCGATTGGGCAGCACCAATACCGCGTCGGTGGCACCGGCGGCGGCGTAGCGGGCGAGGTGCTCGGCAATCACCTCCGGGGCGACCGCAAGGCCGCGCGACGACAGCCACGTGAGATAGGCCTCCGGGCGGCTGCCGAGGACCTCAGCCTCGGGGGTCACCCAGCCGAGCGCCTCGTCGCGGTCGCGTATCGGCAGCGCGTAGAGGTAGACCGCCACACGCATGGGATCCCTCCGGCCCGCCTCGTCACGTGCCTGCTGCGCCACCGCGACATGAGCGCGGAGATCGTCGGGTCCCAAGAACGCCGCGAAGAGGCCGTCGGCGCGTGCGCCCGCCATACGAAGCAGCCGGGGGTGCTGGGCGGCGAGGAGGATGGGCGGACGGGGGCGCGACATGACCGGTGGGTTGCATGGTGCATCGTGTAAACGCCCCTCCACCGTGGCGCCATCCGGCGATTCCCACATGGCCGTGAGCACATCGAACGCCTGCACGAGACCGGCGGTGCGTGCGCCCGCCCCGGGAAAGGGATATCCGTAGGCGTGGTGCTCGGGCTCATCCGATCCCGTGCCCAGCCCGAGCACCAGTCGGCCACCCGAGATGACGTCCAGCACCGACGCCATCTTGGCCGCAAGGGGTGCGGGCCGATACGACGCCGACATGACCGCCGTTCCAATCGTGATGCGATCGGTCACGGCGGCGACTGCCGCAAGAGTGGCGAGGCCATCGAAGGCGTCGTCGCCGTGTAGGCGACCCGGCGTCCACAGGTGGTCGTTCAGCCAGACGGAGTCGAAACCCAGCGACTCGGCACGGATCGCGGCCTCACGCAGATGGGGCCACGACGATGCGTACTGCGGCAACCGGACTCCGACCCTCAGGCCGGGACCGCTCGACAGGGTCATCCCCCGAGGACGAGCACCACATCGACGTCGGGCTGAACGGTAACCGCGGCCGACTCGATGGAACTGCCATCCACGAGCGGTTCCTCCATCTGCGCACCGAGGTCGGCGGCCACCTGCTGCGCAGCAGCATTCTCACCGGTGCGGTAGTAGGCGACGCTGGTCGCCTGGATCGCGGGTGCATCACCCTTGCCGACGCCCACGTACCCAATGGCCTCGGCCTGCGCCACCGTCCTGCCAGCGAGACCCGACGTCTCGGTGCCGTTGAGGATGACCAACTTGATCTGATCGCGTGCCGGGGCACCGGTGACCGTGGCGCCCGTGGTTCCGGTGGTATCCGTGGTCGTGACCGTGCCGGTAGTACCCGTGGTCCCGATCGGGCCGATGGTGTCCACCGTTGCCGTGGTCGCCGTGGTCTGTATCGAGTCCGTGACGATCGGCAGCAGCACACCGCCTCCGTCGCCGCGGGCGAACCACCCGATGACGAATCCGATGACGACTGCGGCGACTACGAGAAGGACGGGGCGGGCCCAGTTGTTGGGAGCGCCACCGCGTGAACGATCGTTGCTACCGCGTGAAGGATCGTTGCTCGCCATACGTAAATCGAATTGTACCCCACCTAGTCGGCGTATCACCGCATCCGCCCCACCTTCGCATGGGCCGTCGTCGCTTGGTGCTATGGTTCGCGTCGGTTTACGGGCCGTCCGGCGCCTCCAAATGAGCGCCCCGCCGACCGCCCACAGACCATCGGTTCGCATCGGCCCCATCCGGGGGCCTGCCGCGCATGGCATTCCGCCATGGGCCGAGAGGTGCGAGATGACATGAGTACTCCCACACAGACGACGGACACGCTCACCCCTGCCGAGCGATTGGAGGCTGCGCTCGCCGACCCGGCGGCGTGGTGGCCCGACGTGGTGCTCCGGGAGCACCAGATCGAGGCCCTCGACGAGCTCGCCGTCCGGCTCCGCGGTGGTGCGTCGCGCACATGGGTGGACGCCCCCACCGGATCCGGAAAGACCATCACCTTCTGTGCGCTGGCCACGGCTCTCGACGGGTCCGCCGTCATCCTGGTCCCCCGGCGCAACCTTGCCGACCAGACGGCCGCGGCACTCGCCACCTTCTTTTCCGGCGTACCGTTCCGGGTGGACGGGGTGGGGTCCATCGGCGCGCCCGGCATCACGATCTGCACGTATCAGGCCGCGCTTCGCCACCAGGGTGAGGTCGACTGGGAGTCGGTGACCCTGCTGGTGTGCGACGAGGCACACACGACTCTGGGGCAGCAAACGCGGCGCATGATCGATCGCGCGACCAACGCCACGGTGGTGGGGTTCACCGCCACGCCATCCACCACCACCGGTCATGTGGAACAGGTCTTCGGGCCGGTAGCCACCACGCTCGATCGCCAGGCCGCGATCGATCGGGGCATCCTCTGTCCGCTCCGCTCGTTACGCGTGGAGCGCGCGGTGGATCTGTCGGATGTCGCCCGCGTGCGCGGCGACTTCGATCAGGCCAGTCTCGGGCGGGCGATGGACAGGGCCAAATGGCACCGCGCGTGTGCCGACGTCTGGGCCGAGCACTTCCAACCGCTCGGTCTGGCGGGGGTCGCGTATACGGCCACCGTGGCGCAAGCCCATGCCCTCGCGGACGAGATGCTGGAGCGCGGCGTACGCGCGGCAGCCGTATCCGGCCAAACCCCGGCCCGGGAACTCACGCGACTGCTCGCCGTCTTCGGGCGGGGGGACATCGACGTGCTGTGCAACGCCGACCTCCTCACCGAGGGCTGGGACGAGACCCGCGCATCGGTGGTAATGCACCTCGCACCCACCACCAGCGAGCGGGTGTTCGTGCAGCGCCTCGGACGCGTGATGCGCCCGGCCGAGGGCAAAGAGGCGGTGTCGGTGGAGTTCCTCCCAGCTGGGGACCCCATGGGCGTGCAGACCAGCCACGACCTGTTCGGCATGGGCTGGTACAAGCCGCTCGGACGGGTGGCCGGACCGCCTGAGGGTGGCGAGGCCGGAAAACTGGCCCGGGCGGCAGCCCTCCTGGCCGAGCAGGACGGCGGGCGCGCGAGCCTCGTCAACCCCGGTGCCCCCGCCACGGCGCTGGTCGCCGGGTTTCGGGATGGCGGGTGGCGCGATGCCGATCCCGGTGAGATCCCGACCTCCGTCATGGAGGAGTGGGTCCAGGCGGCGGCGGCGGACACCGACTGGTCCGAGGTAGCCGACCGGATCACCGCGGGAGTGAGCCCCCTCGGCGCCCACGCCTGGTGGGCACTGTCCGGCGTCGTGGCGCGCGTGGCCGAGAGTGGCGATGAACAGCCCCTCTGGCGATCCTGGGCCACGGCACTGCTGGTCCAGCCCGATCTACGTCAGGCCCTGCCCGCCGATGCACCGCGGGCGATCCTCGATCGCCTGCGCATGACGGCCCGCGAACGCATCCGGGCGCTCTGGTTCCACGCCGATCAGGCGAACAAGTGGGACAACGTGGCGGCGCTCGAGCAGCAGGGGCGCTCGGCCGAACGCCGTCGCCGCTGGTCGGCGCTCGAGTCCGCATCCGGGTGGGCCCCAGCGTGGGCCTGGGAGGCGTCACGTGGTCTGGCCGACGCCACCCGCCCCGGTCGTAACCAAGAGATCCACCGCATCGCCAAGTGGGAGTCTGAGCACCTCATCGTGAATGGTGGCGAGCTCGGCCTGATCGGACTGTGGTTGCGCGCCGTGGGTGCGCCCGCTCCGGACCCCATCGTGCCGCCCGATGGCACCTCGCTTCTCAAGCCCGGCGCGGCCGCCCGAGTGATCCTCGCCCTCGGCCCCGACGACGTGCCGCTGAAGGGAGAGGACATCCGCGTGGCGAGCCGTGCGGCGGGAACGTGTGGTGGGTGGGCAGAACTCCGTGGAGCGCTCGACGCCATCGACTGGACCTCGGTGGACGGCCGACGGGCGCTCCGTGCCGCGGTGGGCACGCGACAGGCACGGGCTCTGCAGAGCCCACGGGCGTGGAACCAACTGCGCCCGAAGGCCCCACGCCTGCCCATGGTCGACGAGATGGGAATCGGCGCGTCGGCGTCTGAGCAGGGTGGATCCACCCGTCGTAAACGCCGGCGCCGACGGAAGATGGGCACGTCCGAGGTCGCTACCGCGGCGCCGTCGGATTCGAATGGGGCGACCGGCGCGATCGGTTCTGCGAACGTCCCGACCGTGCCGGGGGACGATCCCCCCGGCACGGTCGGGACGACGGCAGACGAAACCGCTCCCAAGGGTCGCCGCCGCAGACGCCGTCGGCGTCCTGCGAGCGCGACGGCCGCCGAGGGCCACCCCCCGACGGCCTCGCACGACGAATGAGCAGCGCCGACTCGGTGGCGGACCGCCGGTGGGACCACGTCCGCGAGATCGCGGCAGCGATCGATCGCCTTGAGGCCTGTGATCGCCGTGACGGCCTCGACGACGATGGCCGCCTCGCGCTGGCCCGTCTGAGGATCGAGGCCGAGCGCGCGAGCGCGCGAGCGATGCTGGCCGACGACGTGGCCGATTCTATCGAGTCGGCCCGTCGCGTCGATGGGGAATGACCCCGACCAGTCGGTCAGCCTGATTCGCAAGCCACCACGGCCCCGACCGGGCAGATCGGGGGCGTACCCACACTGGGTGACAGATGTGTGTGGCCGTACCGCGAACGGGGTTCGCTGAGTAGGGAGACATCGTCCGGGATCGTCATCGCGTACTGCCCATAGGCATCCCGTCTCATTCACGGTAAGTCCATTGGGATTGAAAGCCTCGAAACATTGAGTGTTTTATGTGAATTACACTAGGGTCCCCGCCGCGCGCTTCCGACGAACGCGCCACGACCCTATGACCTGAGGAGACACCGGGTGAGCACGACTGGCTGGCGCGAGCGCCTTGAGGGAACGATGCCGTCCGACCTCGCGGAGGAGATCGAGGTCTTCGAGAACCAGATGGAACTCCGCAAGGACGGCCGTGTGGACGAGCGCGTCTTCGCGGAGACGCGCCTGCGGCGCGGTGTCTACGGGCAGCGCTACGACAACGGAATGCGCCACGACGGCGTGGAGCAGCGCCGTTTGCAGTTCCCATCCGGTGACCTCACCAAGGGACCGGAGACGCTGTGGGACGCGCCCGGAATGCTGCGCATCAAGGTGCCGTGGGGCGGGCTCACCCCGCAGCAGATCGACGTTCTCGCCGAGCTTGCCGAGGAGTACTCGGATCACATCCTGCACGTGACCACGCGTCAGGACATCCAACTGCACTACGTCCACATCGAGGACATGCCCACCGTCATGCGACGCCTCGCGGCCGTGGGGATGACCACGCGCGAGGCCTGCGGCAACGGTGTGCGAAACCTCACCGCCTGCCCGCTCTCCGGTGTGTGCCGCACGGAATCGTTCGATGTGACCCCGCACTCGGAGGCCCTGTTCCGCTTCCTGCTTGGACACCCCGACTGCCAGGACTTCGGCCGCAAGTTCAAAATCGCCTTCTCGGGCTGCGCCGATGAGGCCTGTGGCCTTGTGATGATGCACGACCTCGGGGCCATCGCGCGCACCGACACCGTGGACGGCCAGCCGGTCGATTCGTTCGACGTCTACGTAGGGGGCGGCCTCGGTACGACCCCGCAGCAGGCCAAACTCTTGGCCGAACGCGTGGCACTGGGCGAGCTGCTGCCGACCGTGCAGGCCGTGTCGCGTGTGTTCGCGCGCCTCGGCGAGAAGCAGAACCGCAACCGCGCCCGCATCAAGTTCCTCGTTCGCTCGCTGGGTATCGAGGAGTTCCAGCGCCTCGTGGCGGTCGAGCGGGAGATCCTGCCATTCGACGCGCGCTGGACCGCGCACCTCGGGGACGGTCTTCCTCCCGAAGAGCCCGCTCACCCGCTCGATTCGGGCGTGGAGGACGACGCAGGGGGGTCGCCATTCGCCGCCTGGCGTGACACCAACGTCTACCTGCAGCGCCAGACCGGATATGCCGTGGTCAGCATCCCGCTTCCCCTCGGTGACATCGCGTCGGTTCAGGCGCGCCTTCTCGCCGACGTCGCCCGGCGCTTTGTGGGCGACACCGTGCGCACCACCGTGGAGCAGAACATCGTGTTCCGCTGGGTGCGCCTCGAGGACCTGCGCGACATTCATGCGGCTCTCGCCGAGATCGGTATGGCCGACCCGGTGGCCGAGACCATCGTCGATGTGACGTCGTGCCCGGGAACCGACACCTGCAAGCTCGGTATCTCGGCGTCACGCGGCCTCGCCGGTGAGTTGCGGGAGCGTCTGGCCGCGCGATCGACCGAACTGGACGAAGCCGTCAAGGGCCTGCGTATCAAGGTGAGCGGCTGCTTCAACTCGTGCGGTCAGCACCACGTGGCCGACATCGGCTTCTTCGGCAACAGCCGCAAGGCCGCCGGCAAGGCCGTGGCCCACTTTCAGGTGGTGCTTGGGGGCCAGTGGCAGAACAACGGTGGCTCGTACGGCCTCGCCGTGGGTGCCATCCCCAGCAAACGCATCCCCGAGGTGGTGGACCGCATCACGGCCCGCTTCGTGGATGACCGTGTGCCGGGCGAATCGTTCCTCGATTGGACCAGCCGCACCGGTCGCGCCGGCCTCGCGGAGATCATCGCCGACCTCAAGCAGATCCCCTCCTACGAGGAGGAGCCAGGGCTCTTCAGCGACTGGGGCAACCCGCGCGAGTTCAGCGTGGGCGACATCGGCATCGGCGAGTGCGCAGGCGAGGTCATCTCGTCCACCGACCTCGAGTTGTCGTTCGCGGAGAGCATCGCCTTCGAGGCGCAGGTGGCCCTGGAGGATGGCGACGTGGCACGCGCGGACGAGCGTGCGTACCGGTCCATGGTGACCGCCGCGCGCGCGATCGTGCGCACCGAACTGCCGGACGTCCGCGAGGACGACGACGTAATCGTGCGGGAGTTCGACACACGCTTTGTCGCGACCGACCGCTTCCGCGACCGCTTCGCGCACGCCAAGTTCGCCCGCCCGCTCCTGGACCGGCACATGAGCGGCGAGGTCGCGCGCGACAAGGAGGCCGCCCGCGTGCTCGTGGAGGAGGCCCAGTTGTTCATCGATGCCGCCCACGCGTTCCAGATCCGTGAGGCCGGCGCAACCTCCGCAACCCAGTAGCCGTCGAGAAACGAGGGGGACACCATATGGAACCACATCGCATAAGCGTGAAGCTCTACCTCAACGACGAGGGGGCGCTGGACCCCGAGGAGGTCGTACCCGCTTTCCACCGGATCGTCCGGGATGAGGCGGTTGCCGGAATCGCCGTTGACGTGGCGCGATACGCGCACGTCGTGAACGGACCCGGCGTCATGATCATCGGACACCAGCAGGATCACGCGGTTGACCTCTCCGAGGGCCGTCCCGGCATTTCCGCCACGCGCAAGCGCGACCCCGAGGGAACCCTCGCCGATCGCATCGTCGCATTGGTCGGCGACGCGGCACGACTGTCGGTGGAACTGCAGACCGACCCGGCGCTGGGGTCACGGGCCGACCTTCGCACCGACGAGATCTTGGTGACGATCCTCGACCGCTACGAGGCCCCCAACAACGACGAGACCCGAGTACGCGTGGAGCCCGCGCTGCGTGAGGTGATCACGACTCTGTCCGTGGAGGGCGGGGCCGCGACGGCCACCGTCACCCGCGAGGGGACAGCCCGCGATTGCTTCGCCGTGCGGATCACGCTGGAGCAGCCCCAGACGCTGGCCGCCTGGTCGCAGCACGCGACACCGATCGTCGCACTCGCGCGCTAATCCGACCCTCCCCCGTGACCGATTCCGTCGGGCACGGGGGAGGGTGATGCTTCACACTCCCGCCCCGTGAACATCCCCTACTGGGCATGGGCCGCGCTCGTGGTCGGCACCGTGCTGATCATCGCGCTTGACCTCCTCGTCGTCTCGCGCGACGACAAGGAGATGTCGCTGCGGTCGGCCCTCACTTGGAGTGGAATCTGGCTCGCCGTCGGGGTGGCCTTCACGTTCGTGATCTGGGCCGCGTTTGGCGGCCGCTATGCGGGCGAGTACATCTCGGGCTTCCTGCTCGAGTACTCGCTGTCCATGGACAACCTGTTCGTGTTCATCGTTCTGTTCGGGTTCTTCGCGGTGCCCCAGCGATCGCGGCTCCGTGTACTGACCATCGGCATCCTTATGGCGCTTGGGCTGCGCCTCATTGCCATCCTCGTGGGCGGCGTGCTCATCGCGAAGGCGGAGTGGGTGCTCTACATCTTCGGGGCGTTCCTCATCTACACCGCGTGGCGGCTCATCCGTCACGACGAGGAGTCGGCGGGCCCCGAGGCGTCACGGATACTGCGCCTTCTGCAGCGCCGCCTCCCGCTCACCGGCACCTACGAGGGCCAGCGGTTCCGCGTCAAGCGGAATGGCGCATGGTTCTACACCACGCTTCTTCTGGTGCTGATCATGCTCGCGGGCACCGACCTCGTATTCGCCCTGGACTCGATCCCTGCCGCCTTCGGAGTGACCCGGGAGCCCTTCATCGTGTTCGCGGTCAACGCGTTCGCACTCATGGGGCTGCGTTCCCTCTACTTCGTGCTCGAAAGGCTCGTGGACCGCTTCGCCTACCTCTCGGTCGGGTTGGCCATCGTCCTCGCATTCGTGGGCGTGAAGATGCTGCTCACCGACATGTGGCACCCGCCGATGTGGCTGTCACTCGGAGTGATTGCGCTGGTCCTGGGCGGCAGCATCCTCATCAGTTGGTGGAGGACACGGCCCCCCGCGCCCCCGGCCACTCCCTGACACCCCTACTGTGCATCATCGGGGCGGTCACGATGACGAGCATCGCCGCGCTGGCCCCCGGCCACTGCCTGACACCCGTCCCGCGCGGACTCGGATCACACGAGCCGGCGGTGGACCCGGGATACCATGGCAACTAGGTGAACAGCCTCTCCCTAGTCTCGCTCGCGATCGCCTTCGCGGCGGGGTTCGTGTCGTTCGCATCGCCCTGCGTGCTCGCACTGGTGCCCGGCTACCTGTCGTTCATCTCCGGCGTTCCCACCGACGAGGTGGAATCGCGGTGGCGGGGCGTCATCCGCCCCACCGCCGCCTTCGTGCTGGGGTTCGCCGTCATGTTCGCCCTCTTCGGGGCGAGCGCGGGGCTGATCGGACGCTCGCTCGCACGCGATCGCGACATCCTGAACATCGTGTCCGGGTCCGTGCTCATCGTTATGGGCCTGGCCATGCTGCTGCTCCCGCGCCTACGCATGTTCCAGTCCACCCGCCGCGTCCATCTCAACCGGCGTCCCGAGACCCTCGTGGGAGCCGGGTTCGTGGGGGCCGCGTTCGCCGCCGGGTGGACGCCGTGCATCGGACCCATCCTCGGCAGCATCCTCACCTACGCCGCACCCACCGGATCGCCCGCGGCGGGCGCCCTCTTGCTCTTCGTCTACTCGCTGGGTCTGGGGATCCCGTTCTTACTCGCCGGTATCTTTATGACCCAGACGCTCGCGGCCAGCCGATGGATCCGCGACCGGTGGACCGTGGTCAACGCGGTGGGGGCGTCACTCATGATCGCCCTCGGCATCCTTATTCTCACCGGTAACCTCGAGCGCATCACCCAGAGCCTGTCGGGCATCGGGTTCAGCGGCCTCTAGGAGCCACGTGAAGATCGTCTCGCTGGTCGGCAACCGACCCCAATTCGTAAAGGCCGCGCCCCTCTGCACGGCGCTGCGCGCCCGGGGGGAGGAGATCCTCGTGCACTCCGGGCAGCACTACGACCCCGCACTGGCCGATCTCTTCTTCGACGAGCTGGGAATCCCCGCGCCCGACCACGCACTCGAGGTGGGTCCGGGTACCCCCATGCACCAGATCGCCGTAATCATGGAACGGTTCGCACCCGTGCTCGCCACAGAGCGGCCCGATGCCGTGGTGGTGTACGGCGACACCACCACCACTCTGGCCGGCGCACTGGTCGCGGCCATGATGGGTATCCCCGTGGCCCACGTGGAGGCGGGGCTGCGCTCGTTCGACCGCACGATGCCGGAGGAGCGGAACCGTGTGGTCACCGATCACCTCTCTGACCTCCTGCTCTGCCCCACCCACCACGCCGTGGCGAATCTGGCCGCCGAGGGCATCACCACGGGCGTCCACCTGGTGGGAGATGTGATGTACGACGCCTGCCGTACCTTCGCCCCGCTGGCCGAGCGCCACGCCGGTCCGGCGGCCCACGGCCTCACGGCAGGCAACTACCTGCTCATCACCATCCACCGTGCCGCGGCCACGGACACCCCGGAGGCCCTCACCGCGATGGAAGCGGTGCTGTCGTCACTCGGGCAGCCGGCCATCTTCCCGATGCACCCGCGCACCCGGGCTGCACTCCAGGCCGACGGCCACCTCGAGCGGCTGATGGGCGTCCCCGGTCTCACACTCACCCCGCCCGTCGGGTACCTCGAGTTCACCGCGTTGCTCATGCACGCCAAGGCTGTGGTCACCGACTCCGGGGGTGTGCAGAAGGAGGCCTACTTCCACGGCGTCCCCTGCATCACCCTGCGTAACACCACCGAGTGGGTGGAGACCGTGAGCGGCGGCTTCAACCGCCTCACCGGCATGGACCCCGTGGCTGTGGCCGCCGCCCTCGGCGACCTCTCCCTGCCCACGGAGCGCCCGGCGTACTACGGGGATGGCTACGCGGCCGAGGCCATCGCCCGTGCCCTAGTGGAGGCGTTGGGCTAGAGGACGCCGCCCTCCTCGGGGATGTCCGCCACGCGGTGGTGGGGCAGTTCGTAGGCCTCCTGCGACCCGAAACGGGCGAGCAGCGCGCGGGGGCGGAGCATCAAGAACACGCGCGTGCCCCGTTGGTCCTCCAACCGCATCCATCGCCGGGCCTCTAGGCGATCCACGATCCCCACGCCCGTGCCCACCCCCGCGAGCAGTGCGGCCGTGGCGCCCACCTCGCTGACCACGGAATCGAGCACCAGCAGCGTGACCACCCCGAGGAGCACCACCACCGACGCCTTGGTGCGTCGCTCACGGGTATCGGCCGTGGTCTCGTGCACCACGCCCTGGGGGCGGCGGATGGCAGCGGTCGCATGGGCGAAGCGAGTGCGGCTGGTGATGCCGCCAAGGGTAAGCGCCATGGACAACGCCACGAGAAACATGGCGCCTGCGAACACGGGCTCCACCGGGCCGTTGACCAACCAGAGGACGGTCCAAAAGCAGAGCGACGCAACGCCCATAGACGTGAGCAGTTGACCACGCCAGCGCACCTCGTCGCCAGCCCGGACGATGTGGGGAAGCCCCACGAGCGCCGTATTCGCCATGACCGCCCTCCCGCACAATCGATTTACGGCCCACGAACAGGCCACTGCACCAGCCGGGTGGCTACGATACCGCCGCTGTCCACGCCGAGCAGAAATATCCCGGCAGGTCCATCGTGACCGCCCCCACGCCGCGCGTCGGCGTCATCGGCCTCGGCTACGTCGGGCTGCCGCTGGCGGTCGTCTTCGCCGAGGCGGGCGTGGCCGTGCTCGGGGTGGACATCGCGGTCCATACGGTGGACGCCATCAACCGTGGCGAGTCGCACATCAACGACGTGTCATCGGCGCGACTCGGGGTGCTGGTGGACCACGGGCTGGTGCACGCGACCACCGACCTCGACGACCTGCCCGGCCTCGAGGCCATCATCATCTGCCTGCCCACCCCGCTGGACGAGCACCGCGTGCCCGACCTCAGCGCCGTGCTGGGCGTCGTGCGGGACATCGCGCCGCGACTGCGCGCCGACCAGGTGGTAGTGCTGGAGAGCACCACCTACCCGGGAACCACCCGCGAAGAGATCGCGCCACTCCTCGAGGCCGGGTCGGGCCTCACCGCAGGCACGGATTTCCACTTGGCGTTCTCGCCTGAGCGCGTGGACCCGGGTCGTGAAGACTGGACCACCGGCAGCACTCCCAAGGTCGTGGGCGGCCTCACTCCGGCCTGCACCCAGAGGGTGCTCGCGATCTACGGCCTCGCATTCGACTCGCTGGTTCCCGTGTCCACCCCCGAGGTGGCCGAGATGACCAAGATCCTCGAGAACGTCTTCCGCAGCGTCAACATCGCGCTCGTCAACGAGATGGCGCTGCTCTGCGACCGCATGGGTGTGGACGTGTGGGAGGTCATCGACGCCGCGGCCACCAAGCCGTTCGGGTACATGCCATTTCGTCCCGGCCCCGGGCTTGGCGGGCACTGCATCCCCATCGACCCGTTCTACCTCACCTGGAAGGCCCGTGAGTACGACTTCCACACCGAGTTCATCGAGCTCGCCGGGAAGATCAACTCGCAGATGCCGTACTTCTGCGTGGACAAGCTCGCGCGGGCGCTCAACGACCGGGGGAAGGCCGTCAAAGGCGCCAAGGTCCTGGTGATCGGCGTCGCCTACAAGGCGGACGTCAATGACGTACGTGAGAGTCCGGCGCTCAAGGTGATCAGCCTGCTCATCGAGCGCGGTGCCGACGTGAGCTACCACGATCCGCACGTGCCCGAGCTCGAGGCGGGCCAGGGCCTTACCGAGCCCATGACCGGCGTGCCGCTCGACAAGGCCACGCTGGCCGCCGCCGACTGCGTTGCGGTGGTCACGGCGCACTCCGGTATCGACTGGGTGCAGGTGGCCGCCACGACCGACCTCGTGGTGGACTTCCGCAACGCAGTTCCACGCGAGGACAACGTGTGGCCACTGTGAATGCCGACGCGCCCATCGACGTCGCCGTGGTGGGCATGTCGTACTGGGGTCCCAACCTCGCCCGCAACTTCGACCGCCTCGAGGGCGCCCGTCTCCGGTGGGCCTGTGATCTCGACGCGGGCCTGCTCGATCGCCACCGCTCGGCGTTCCCGCTCACCACGTTCACCACGAGCTTCGACGAGGTACTGGCCGACCCCGAAACCGACGCGGTGGCCATCGCCACACCGGTGCCCACCCACGCGCGCCTGGCCCTCGCCGCCATCGCCGCCGGCAAGCACGTGTTCGTGGAGAAGCCACTCGCCCTCAGCACCTCCGACGCCCGCGCCGTAGCCGAGGCCGCCGAGGCCGCTGGCGTCACCTGCATGGTGGACCACCTGCTGGTGCTGCACCCGGCCGTCACCAAGGTCAAGGAGTTGGTGGACTCCGGCCATCTGGGCGATGTGCACTACCTGTACGGCAACCGGCTCAACCTTGGCATCGTGCGCAAGGACGAGAACGCCCTGTGGAGCCTCGGGCCCCACGACATCAGCGTGATGCTGCATATCGTGGGCGAGCCCGCGGTGGAGGTATCCGCAACCGGTGCGAGCTACTTGCAGGAGGGTGTGGAGGACGTGGTGTTCGGCCGCATCCTCTTCCGGAGCGGCACGATCGGCCACCTGCACCTGTCGTGGCTCGACCCCCACAAGATGCGCCGCATGACCGTCATCGGATCCGATCGCATGGTGGTGTTCGACGACATGGAGAGCGAGCGCAAGGTCACGGTGTACGACAAGGGCCACGTGCCCCGTACCGGCGATTACGGCGAGTACATCCAGGTGCGCTCCGGCGACATCTTCAGCCCCAAGATCGACAGTGCCGAGCCACTCAAGCTCGTGTGTCAGCACTTCCTCGACTGCATCCGGTCGGGCGAGGCCCCGATCGCCGACGGCTGGGCGGGGCTCGCCACCGTCGAAGTGCTTCAAGCAATGGACACGTCACTGGCCAACAGCGGCCGACCCGTCACCCTGGAAGGGGCATCCGCATGAGCCGCGAGAACCTGGTGCTCGGAGCGGGCGTGGTACTACCCGACGACGTCGAGGTCGGCGCCAACGTAGTGATCCACGACGGCACGATCATCGGCACGGGCTGCGTGATTCAGGACAACGTGGTGCTGGGCAAGCAGCCGAAGCTCGCACGCCGGTCAACAACGCCGCGTGAGCCCATTCCTCCTCTGGTCATCGGCACGGGCGTGTCCGTCTGCTCGGGCGCCGTCATCTTCGCCGGCAGTTCCATCGGCGACAACACGGTCATCGGCGATCAGGCCTTCGTGCGCGAGAACGTCACGATCGGTACCGACTGCGGCATCGGCCGGTCGGTGTGCGTGGAGAACCAGACCACCATTGGCAATCGCTGCAACATCCAGAGCAACTCGTACATCACGCGTCTCTGCGTGCTCGAGGACGACGTGTTTATCGCCCCGTGCGTCACCACCACGAACGACAACTTCATGGGCCGTACCGAGGGGCGTCACGAGTTGCTCAAGGGCGCCACCATCCGTCGTGCGGCGCGCATCGGTGGCGGGGTGGTCATCCTCCCCGGCATCGAGATCGGCGAGGAGGCCTTCGTGGCCGCCGGTGCCCTGGTGACCAAGGACATCCCCGCCGGCAAGCTGGTGGCCGGACTCCCGGCGCGGGTGTGGCGCGACGTGCCCGAAGAGGAACTGCTCGAGAACCAGTAGCCCCGCTCGTTGTCTTTGGATACCCCCCCCCTGCGGCGGGTGTCCCACGTGCACCGCCTGCCGATCTGACCTCCGGGTTGAGCGTTATCGGCGTGTCGTCCCTCGACGGCTTCGGACCCACCCGGACGCAGCGGTCCGTGCGGATGCACTGACCCAGTTCGAACGCCCGGCGGTGCGCAATGCGAGGGGTGGGGACGGCGGGCGGCCTACGTGGTCGTACGCGGTGTGGCCCCGGTGACGATGCGGCCGCGCGGCGTGATGCGGCCGACCGCGACGAGGGGGACGAACCTCACCGCTGCACCCGCGCGGCGTAGTTCATGGCGTACCACTCGGCGTACTCCCCGCTCTTGATGGGCTCCCACCAGTCCCGGCGATCGCGATACCACTCCACGGTGGAGGCGAGGCCCTCGTCGAAGTCCACCGTCGGTGCCCAGCCCAGACCCCGCAGTTTGGTGGTGTCGAGCGCGTAGCGGCGATCGTGCCCCGGACGGTCGTCCACGTACGTGATGAGGTCGTGGGATGCGCCGGTATGCACGAGAATGCGCTCGGTGATCTCCAGGTTGGGCCACTCGTTGCCGCCACCGACGTTGTACACCTCTCCAGCCTGGCCACGCTCCATGGCGTGCCAGATGCCCATCGCGTGGTCGCGCACGTGAATCCAGTCGCGAATCTGCTGGCCATCCCCGTACACCGGCAAGGGCAGGCCGTCGAGGGCGTTGGTGACGAACAGTGGAATGAGCTTCTCGGGGTACTGGTGCGGGCCGTAGGTGTTACTGCCGCGCGTGATGACGATGTCGTAGCCAAACGTGTGATGGATGGCGAGCGCCTGCAGGTCGCCGCCGGCCTTACTGGCCGAGTATGGGGATGAGGGACGGAGGGGATCGGTCTCCGTAAAGGCCCCGGTGGGGATGGAGCCGTACACCTCATCGGTGCTCACCTGCACGAAGCGGCGCACCCCGGCCGCGCGGGCAGCCATCATGAGCGTCGCCGTGCCCACCACGTCGGTCTCGATGAACGCGGTCGGATTGTGCAGGCTCCGGTCCACGTGGCTCTCGGCGGCCAGGTTGATGACCACTTCGCACCCGTCGACGGCCGCCGCCGCGACGACCGCATCGGCGATGTCGCCGTGGATGAACGTGTAGCGCGGGTTGTCCACGAACTCCGCCACGTTGGCGGGATTCCCCGCGTAGGTGAGCTTGTCGAGGTTGACCACCTCGTGGCCGTGCTCCACGGCCACACGCACGACCTCCGACCCGATGAACCCGCAGCCACCGGTGATGAGGACCCTCACGAACACTCCCTGATGTAGTCAGCGAGGGCAGTGTCCCACGCACGCAGGCGTGGGGCTCCCTCATGGGTTACCTCGAGCACACTCGCCATCGGCCGGGGGGCCGGGCGTCCCGCCGCCTCGGTGGTGATGTCACGCACCTCGCAATCGAGGCCCGTGAGCCGGAAGACCTCACGGGCGAGGTCGGCCCACGTGGTGCTGCCGCCACCCGCCACGTGGTAGGTCCCCGCGGGCAGATCGGCCAGTGCCACGAGGGCCGGACACAGATCGCGAGTCCAGGTGGGAGAGCCGGTCTGATCGGCCACCACGTCCACATGATCGCGGGTGACCCCAAGGGCCCGCATGGTGTCCACGAAGTTCCTGCCGTGCTGCCCGTACAGCCAGCCCGTACGTGCGATGCGCGTGCCCTTGGGGTACTCCAGTTCGGCCAGTCGTTCGCCGGCCAGTTTGCTGCGCCCGTACGCTTGGATCGGGTCGGTAGGTGAACTCTCCCGGTACGGACCGTCCTCGCCTGAGAAGACGTAGTCGGTGGACACTGTCACCAGCGTCGCCCCGACCTCGCGACAGGCGACGGCCACATGTCGCGTGCCCTCTCCGTTCACGGTGAGCGCTTGGACCTCGTTGCTCTCGGCACCGTCCACGTCGGTCCACGCCGCGAGGTGAAACACCACGTCGGGCATGGCCTCGCGCACCCTGCGGATGGTCTGGCGGGAATCGGTGATATCCACCTCGGGGAGATCGAGACCCACCGCATCGTGCCCGGTCGCCACGAGGTGATCCATGAGGTCGGTACCGAGCATTCCCCGGTGACCGATGACGAGCGCCCGCACCCCGGAGCGCCTAGATGAGGCCGATGACGGACGAGTCGCCGAGCAAGAATCGGTACGCGCGGGGTTTGGCGTCGGTACGGGAGATGACCACGTCGCGGCCGATCAGGCTCGACTCCACGCGCACGTTCAGGTCCTCGATGCGGCTGCGCTCGAGCAGGATCGAGTGCTCGATCTCGGCGTTGCGCACCACGCAGCCCCGGGAGATGGACGAATACGGACCCACATAGGCGTCCTCGATGACCGCGTCGTGGCCGATGATCGCCGGACCGCGCACGTGGGAGTTGATCAGGCGGGCACCCGCCTCGATGACCACGCGACCCTCGATCTCGGAGTTCACCAGCTCACCGTCATTGCGAGCGGAGATGACATCAAGGACGAGCCGGTTGGCCTCCAACATGTCCTCGAGCATTCCGGTGTCCTTCCACCATCCGGTCACCACATGGGGCTCCACGCGCCGACCCTGGTCGATGAGGTACGAAATGGCGTCGGTGATCTCGAGTTCGCCACGCGGTGAGGGCGTGATGGCCCGTGCCGCATCGAGGATGGACGAGGTGAACATGTAGACGCCCACGAGGGCCAGATCGCTCTTCGGCGCCGTCGGCTTCTCCTCCAGATTCACCACCCGGTCGCCGTCGAGCACCGCAACGCCGTAACGCTCGGGGTTGGGCACCGCCTGCAGGAGGATCATCGCGTCGGGCGCCGACCGCCGGAACTCGTCCACCAGCGCCGTAATGCCGTCGCGCAGAAGGTTGTCGCCTAGGTACATCACGAAATCGTCGTCGCCGAGGAAGGCGGCGGCGGTGAGCACGGCGTGCGCGAGGCCCAGCGGCGCCGCCTGCGGGATGAAGGTGACCGTGAGGCCGAAGGCCGATCCGTCGCCCACGGCCGCACGGATCTCATCCCCGGTGTCGCCGATGATGATGCCCACCTCGCGGATTCCGGCGTCGTGGAGCGCCTCGAGCCCGTAGAAGAGCACGGGCTTGTTGGCCACCGGCACGAGTTGCTTCGCCGAGGTGTGGGTGACGGGGCGAAGGCGCGTTCCAGCACCCCCGGCGAGGACGAGGCCCTTCAGATCGGTGCTCATAGCGCGCGACGCTACCAGCGGACGCATTTCACCGGTCCTGGAGGGCCACCACCGAGGCCGCCGCGGCCGCGAGATCGTCGGCCGTGGCTGCCAACGCCGCCGCGAGATCGCGGTCGCGGCGCCCGATCGAACGGGCCGACACCAGTCCCATCCGGCGAACCAGTCGGGAGGGGAGGTCAACCTGCCCGAACAGGCCGACGCAGGGCACGCCTGCGGCCACGCAGGCGGCCGCGACCGCCGCCGGTGCCTTGCCACTGAGAGTCTGGGCGTCGAGGCGTCCCTCGCCGGTGATGCACAGATCGGCGTCCGCAAGCGTCGCCGACAGGCCCGCCGCACGGACCACCAGCGTGCCGCCATCCACCAGGCTGGCACCCATCATGGCCATCATCCCGCCCGCCGCGCCACCGGCCGCGCCGGCACGGGGCAGGTGCGCCACATCGGGCAGCCCCTGTCCGGCCATGACCGCTGCGAGGTGTGCGAGCCCGGCGTCCAGACGAACGACCGCCGCGGCCGACGCCCCCTTCTGGGGGCCGAAGACCTGGGCCGCGCCACGGGGTCCCACGAGTGGGCTCGTCACGTCGCAGGCCACCAAGATGGGGATTCGTTTGAGCCGCGGGTCGAGACCCGACACGTCCACCACGGCCACGTGGGCCAGATCGGCGCCGATCCCAGACAGGTCCGCTCCCGATGCATCCCGCACCCGGGCACCCAGCGCGATGGCGATTCCCATGCCGCCGTCGGTGGTGGCGCTCCCTCCCACCCCGATGATGAGGCGCGTCGCCCCGGCATCCAGCGCGGCGCGAATGAGATCGCCCGTGCCGAGGGTGGTCGTCGCCTCGGAATCACGCTCACTGTCCGCCAGCCGCTCGTACCCGGATGCCCGGGCCATCTCCACGACGCCGGTTCCATCCGGAAGCAGTCCAAACGCCGCCGTGATGGGGCGCGCCAGCGGGTCGCGGGCGCGTACCACCACCCGCCGCCCACCAGATGCCGCAACTAGCGCGTCGAGGGTCCCCTCCCCTCCATCGGCCACCGGAACGCAGGTCGCCGACGCACCGGCGAGGCGCACGCCCGTGGCGATGGCGTCCGCTGCTGCCATCGAACCGAGTGCCCCCTTGAACGCCGCCGGTGCGACGACCACCCGCATCAGTCCGACGGGTCCCTGGCGGCGGGCGCCCAGTCGAGCTGGAGGAAGCCCCGCAGGCGCTGCTGGAACTCCACGTCGTCCGCCGAGTCGCGGATGGCGCGATCGAGCTCGGCAGCGTCGTCACCCACCACCACGCGGATGGGCGGCGGGTTGGCATGGATGGCGTGCCAGATGGCCTCGGCGCAGGTGTCGCCGGTGCTTACGTCCGGGCGATCGCGCCACGCCGCGAACCCGGCACGCAGGTCGCCAAACAACGATGCGTACGGCGACTGCGGATCAGTGAGGTCACCCGTGAGAACTGTGGCCTTAGGAAAGTCGGTGCGGACCATTCCCGGCTCCACGATGACCACGCGCACCCCGAACGGGCCGAGTTCCACCGACAGGGCCTCGCTGAGGGCATTGAGCGCGTACTTGGACGCGTGGTAGAAGCCCACGAGGGGGTTGGTGAGTCGCGCGCCGATGGACGACACGGTCACCACCGTGCCGCGCCGCGCCGCGCGCATGGCGGGCACGAACGCCTGCACCATCGCCGCCGCACCCCAGAGATTGGTCTCGAACATCCGGCGCGCGGCATCGAGATCGCCGTTCTCCTGAGCCCCCATCATCGCGTAGCCTGCGTTGTTCACGAGTACGTCGATGGCGCCGCGGGGGGCGAGGTCGGTGGCGATCTCGGCCGCTCGGCGGATGTGGGCGGGCTCGGTGACATCGAGTTCCACGAGGTGGACGCCAGAGAGGTTGCCGTACTCCTCGCGCGCACGGTTGGGGTCGCGGACGCCGGCCACCACCACATAGCCGCCGCGCGCGAGGCGCTCGACGGTGGCCCGGCCCACGCCGCGGCCGGCACCGGTGACAACTGCGACAGACCGGGTCATACGGATGAGCCTACCCGGAGTCCCGCGGCAGGCGCACGGTGAAGCAGGCCCCGTGACCCCGTTGAGAGGTGACGACGATGTCACCGCCGTGGGCGCGGACGATGCCACGCGCGATGGCCAGGCCAAGCCCGGCGCCCTGGCCATCGCCGCGCTCACGCGCAGGGTCGGCCCGGTAGAAGCGGTTGAACACGCTCGGAATGGAGTCACCGGGAATCCCCTCCCCGGTGTCGGTCACCGACATCAGGGCATCACCACCCCGCACGTGCGCCTGCACCGTGACGGTGCCGGCAGCGGGCGTATGGCGCAATGCATTGTCGAGCAGGATGAGGAGCACCTGCTCGATCCGGGTAGGATCACCGTGCATGGGAACGGGGGAGCCCGCCTCCACCCGCAGCACCACGCCGTCGCGCTCCGCGAGGACCGCCCGTGGCCGCGACGCCGCGCGTACGAGTTCGGCCAGATCCATGGGTTCGCGGACCAGCGGGAGTTCGCCCGAATCGAGGCGCGCGAGTTGCATCTGCTCGTCCACGAGGCGCTGCAGGCGTTCCGCCTCCCCGGCCATAAGGCCCACGAACTCGCGGCGCGCCTCCGGTGGCATCGCGTCGTCCTCCATGAGTTCTAGGAAGCCGCGGATGGCCGTAACCGGCGTCCTGAGCTCGTGCGACACGTTGGCCACGAGGTCACGGCGGGTGCGTTCGAGCATGCGCTCCTGGGTCACATCGCGAAGGGTGAGCACCACCGTGCCTGCGGGATGGGGCAGCGGCACCGCTGCCACGGCGATGGACACACCGTGCGCGGCGGTGATCTCCGGCCCCACCACGGGCGAAGCGCCCGCACGAGCGCGGGCCACCAGTTCGACGAGGTCGGGGGGGAGATCACCCAGGCGGGCGTCGCGTCCCGGCGGAAGTCCCAGCATGCGCAGCGCGGCGTCGTTGGCCACCACCACGGCGTCGGCCTCGGGATCGATCATCACCACGCCCTCCGCGAGTCCCGACACCAGTGCGCGAGCGCGGTCACGTTCCCCGGTGACGGTGGCGACGAGTTCGTCCACCCGCTCGGCCATCCGGTTGAGGCCCCCCGCGAGAGTGGCCACCTCGCGTGGCGATACCTCGGGGGCCCGGGCCGAGAGATCGCCCGCCGACAGGCTGGCAGCGGTGGCGGCGAGGCGACCGATGCGCCGGCCGAGGATGCGCGCCATAACAATGCCCGCGATCGTGGCCAGCAGCAACACGACGACAACCGCGAACATCACTCGGGCCTGCAGGGTGCTGATCTCCGCGGCCGGCTGAACCACCGGAACCGCAACCTCAATGATCCCCACGGCAACATTGGCCTGGGTCACCCGCACCGCGGAATAGACGACGCGGTCGCCGTCCGCGCGATCGACGACACGTACGCCCACGGGCTCGGCGGACGGCGAGTGACCGGCGAGGTCACCCTCCGGGGTGAGGTCGTCGAGGTCGAACACATCGGTGATCGACACGGCACCGGCGGAGTGCCGCGTACCGCTGCGATCGCTGAAGCGCGCTACCCCGCGTACCTCGGCAGCGACCCGGCGGGTATAGGCCTCGGCATCGGAATCGCTGAGAACGTCGCCGTCGCCGGGCACCTCGGACAGATCGCCGAGGGTGGTGATCGTCTGCGTGGAGGTGCGCTCCACGGCGCTGTTCCTAATACTCGCCTCGAGCGTGGGCAGGAGCACGAGAAACATGAGGAGGCTCGCCGCCGCCCCCAGAATGATGAATGATCCGATGAGCCAGGTCTGAAGACCGGTACGGCCGCGCTCTCGCCTGCCCCGTCGCTCACCGGATCCGCTCACGCCAGCGGCCCGTCCTCCCGACCGAGCGCATAGCCGACGCCGCGCACCGTGCGAATGAGCACGGGATTGGCGGGGTCGCGTTCCACCTTCTGCCGCAGGTGCCGCACGTGCACGTCAACGCTGCGCACATCGCCGTAGAAGGATCCGTTCCACAGGTGGTCCATCAACTCCTCGCGCGTGAACACGCGACGGGGCGACTTCATGAGCTTGAGCAGGATCTGGAACTCCGAGTACGTGAGCGCGATGTCCTCGTCGTCACGGGTGACCGTGTGTGCGACGGGGTCCACCTCGATGGCACCCACGCGGATCGGATCCTCTTGGATCGGCACCACTTTGGCGCGGCGGATGTTGGCCTTGACCCGCGACACCAGTTCACGCGGCGAGAAGGGCTTGGTGACGTAGTCGTCGGCGCCCATCTCGAGGCCCAACACCTTGTCCACCTCCTCGTCACGCGCCGAGAGCATGATGATGGGCACGTTCCGCATGGCACGGATGCGCCGACACACCTCCATGCCGTCGAGGCCCGGGAGCATGAGGTCGAGGATCACGAGATCCACCTCCTCGCTCTCGATGATCGCGATCGCATCGTCGCCCCGGCCCGCCTGTAGCACATCGAAACCGCCGTCCACGAGGGCGTATTCCACGACCCTCCGTATGGACGTCTCGTCATCGACCACGAGTACCCGCTCTGCCACACACTCTCCTTGACCGCGTGTTCGGTTCCGATGGTACCGACCGCTGATCACGCGGTCCCGAGGAGGGTTCGGTACAACATGGTGATGGACCACAACGACAACCCGCCACCCACGCCCACGGCACGGTCGGTGCTGCGTCGAATCGGAGCCCTCGTGCTCCCCGCCGTGATCGGTGCCGGTGCCGCCCTCGGAGTGGTCGCGATGACCGTCGGCCTCGGTGACGACACCGCGACGACACTGCGTGACGATCCCGTCGTCGTGATCCCGGATGGCACTCGGAGTGACGCACCCGCCCGAGGGGCGGAGGGGTCCCCGTCCCCGACGGATGACCTGTCGGTGCCCGAAGTCGTGAAGCGCGAATCACCGGCCGTCGTGCTCATCAGTTCGCGTACGGCCCGTGGCAGCAGTCTCGGATCGGGATTCCTGATCGACACCCACGGGCACATCCTCACCAACGCCCATGTCGTCGACGGTGCCACCGCGACCACGGTGACCTTCTCCGATGGCACCGTGACGACCGGGCGCATTCTCGGCGTGGACCCAAGCACCGACCTCGCCGTGATCGCGATCGCCACGGTTCCGGACGGGGTGAGCCCGATCCCGCTCGGCAACAGCAGCGAACTGGTCGTGGGGCAGGACGTTGTGGCCATCGGCAACCCGTACGGGTATGAGCGCACGGCGACCACCGGGATCATCTCGGCGCTCAAGCGCGTGATCGAGTCACCCAACGGGTTCTCAATCCAGAACGCCATCCAGACCGACGCGGCCATCAACCACGGCAACTCGGGCGGCCCGCTGCTGGATCGCGCGGGACGGGTCATCGGCATGAACTCACAGATCGCCAGCGAGAGCGGCGGCAACGTGGGCATCGGATTTGCGGTACCAATTGACACCATCGAGCCCATCGCCGCAGCAATCATCGCCGGTGAGGGGATCGAGCATGCGTGGATCGGCATCACCGGACGTGATCTCACCCCCGCGCTCGCCGCCGCGCTCGACCTCACCGGGAGGCGCGGCGTACTGGTCGCGGACGTCGACCAGCGCGGACCTGCGGCGGATGCCGGCATCCGGGGTGCGCGCAACCCCGACGCCGACGTACCGAGGGGAGCCGATCTCATCATCGCCGTCAACGGACGGCCCGTCACGGACATGGCCGATGTCAGCATGGCGGTGGCCAGTCGCACGGTCGGTGACCGCATCACCATCACGGTGCTGCGCGACGGCGAGGAGAAGACCGTCGGTGTGACGCTGGGCAATCGTCCGGTCGACATCGGCCGGCCGTGACTCCGGCGGTCCCGGTGGCACGCTGGTCTAACCTGACCAGCGTGCCACCACGCGAGTGCGTCATCCGCCGCGCCGGTGCCCCGGACGCCGGGTCCATCGGTGCGATCTACGACGAGGCCATTGCCTCGGGAGTCGCCACATTCGCGGCGGGACCCCACGATGCCCGCGAGCGGCGCATCTGGCTCGCGGCGCGCGGGGACCGGTCGCCGGTCTGGGTGCTCGACAAGGACGACACCATCTTGGGATGGTCGGCCGTCGCGCCGTTCTCACACCGCCCCTGGTACGACGGCGTGGCCGAGTACACCGTGTACATCGCGGCGGCGGCCCAGGGGTGCGGGCATGGCGGCGCGATGCTCGATCACCTCATCACAACGGCACCGGAGTTCGGCTACTGGAAACTGGTGGGGATGATCCTCGACGGCAACACCGGTGGGATCGCACTGGCGCGAGGCCACGGATTCCGCGAGGTGGGCACTCATCAGGCACACGGACGCGTGTCCGGTACCTGGCGTGATGTCACGGTGATGGAGATACACCTCGGGAACCCCACGTGAGCACGTCGCCGGTGACCCAGCCCGGACCCGACGAAATGCGCGACATCTTCCGCACCATGCAGTTGATCCGGCGCTTTGAGGAGCGGCGGCGGCGGAGTACATGGCTGGTCGCATCGGGGGATTCCTGCATCTCGCCATCGGTGAGGAGGCGGCGATCGTGGGCACGGTGAGCGCCCTACGCGCAGACGATCCCCTCACCTCGACCTACCGCGAGCACGGGCAGGCCCTGGCACGGGGCAGCGATCCGCGGGCGGTCATGGCCGAACTACTCGGCCGGTCAACCGGGCTCTGTGGTGGACGCGGCGGGTCCATGCACCTCATGGACCGTACGCGGTCCTTTTTCGGAGGGTACGGCATCGTGGGCGGATCGGTGCCGCTGGCGCTGGGACTCGCGTGGGCCAGCCGGTACCGCGAGCAGGACCACATCTCGGTGACCATGTTTGGTGAGGGCGCGGCCAATCAGGGAGTGGTGTCGGAATGCTTCAACATGGCCAGCCTCTGGAAGTTGCCCATCGTCTTCCTCATCCTCAACAACCAGTATGGGATGGGCACCCCCGTGGTGGTGGATGGACACGTGGTGGTGCGCGACGTCATGACTCTGTCGCTCTCGGTGGACCACCGCGTGATCTACGGAGCCGAGGCCGCCACGTTCCTCGGGTGGATCGCGGAGTTGCTGGAGCACCCAGCCGCACTGTTGGTGTGATGCGACCGGCCCTGCTCGCGCGGACGGAGCGCATTGGGTATGTCGCCGCCTGGGATGAACAGCGGCGTGTGGCCGACCTCGTCCGCTCCGGGGACTCCCCCGCTGTCATCTGGCTGCTCGAACACGACCCGGTGTACACCTACGGTCGACACGGAACGCGCGAGGACCTCTTCATTAGCGACGAGGTACTGACTGGCATGGGGGCCACCTGCGTGGCGACCGACCGCGGGGGCCAGATGACTTGGCACGGCCCCGGCCAGGTGACCGGCTACGTCATCTCCGACCTGCGGGGCGGGCGTGGAGTCCGGCGCTTCGTGGCGGCCCTCGTGGATGCGATGACCGACACCTGCCGACTCTCCGGCGTTCCCGCCGCGGAGTCGGACCATGTCCGCATGGGCACGTACGCCGAGGGGCGCAAGCTCGGCAGCGTCGGCATCCGTGTGGCGGAGGGAGTGAGCATGCACGGCCTCGCCCTCAACCGGTCACCCGATCTCGAGTGGTTCCGCACCATGTCGGCATGCGGAGCGCCCGATGTGGTGGCCACGTCCATCGCCGCCGAGGGCGGCGACCCGGACCGTGACCGGGTGGAGGCGATCTTGGTGCATGTCCTTGGCGAGCGACTACGTCTCGTGCCCCAGCCCTCTGGCCTGATGCCCGAGGGGTGTCCGTAACCACGGTGTCGACCGTGGTCGCCGCGTGGCGGTCGATGACGACAGTGGTGGCGAACTCCACTTAGGGAAGCATCCGCTCCCACTCCACCAGCGCCGCGCCCACCAGCGCGTAATCCCCGGCGTCCACGCCCAGCGCTGCCAACACCTCGTCGAGCGTCTCGGTGTCCACCTCCGTGGGCTCGGAGTTGGGCAACGCCTCACGCAGTGCTTCGGCGAGGGCCACGGGGTCCATCGTCAGGGCAGGAGGTTGACCGCAGCGGCGACCGCGAGGACGCCGATGATGACTCCGTACCCGGTGTACGACGACGCCAGCAACAGGGCCGCGACGACGAGCAGCACGAGAGAGAGCCCGCCCCAGAAACCGGCGGGGATTCCCGCGGCCCCGAACCCCCACCCCCCCACGGGAGGGCCGGACGGCAGACGGCGACGCTGACGGTCGGGATCGGTCACGGGCCAACCCTAGCGGTGTGCTCCGGACCCCACCGCTGCGGCAGGTCCGGCGGGGCGTCGGTCGTGGCGGGCATCCGTGTGACGCCGACGGGCGTGAGCCGCACACCGAAACGGCCCGCGCGAATGGTGGCCGAGGAGGAGTCGTCGTGACGCGCTGGCCACACGACCCCATCCGAGGTTGATCACGGGGATCGTGATCCCGTCTCCGACCGGGTGCGGACGACCACACTCGGTCGGGAACGGGTTGCGCTCACCGGTGTCCCCGCCCATCCTCGTAGCGTTCGAGCAGTCGACGACCGTGTCGTGAACGAACGACAGGACGCCGACCCGACCCCCGGCGCCCGGGCGGCCCCCATGGCATTGGAACGGTCGGTGACGACCGTTCCCGACGGGGTGTCGATTCCGTCACCGCCCGCATTGGGGTTCCCATCGGGACCACGGGGGCGCGCGGGCTGCGGGACGTGGTCGTAACGGGCCTCGCGACGACCACGGTCCGGGGACGGGGACGGTACCCACCCCCCAACACCGTCACGGGGCGGCTAGCCTTCGTCCGTCGTTCACCCCGAACCGCAGGAGATCCGCATGGCCCTGGCAATCGGTACCGAAGCGCCCGACTTCACGCTTGTCGATTCCGACGGCACGGAGTTCACGCTCTCGTCGGTGCGCGGAACACCCGTGTACCTCAACTTCTACCCCGTCGCGTTCTCGCCGGTGTGTACCGACTGGTTCACGGCGATCGCTGGGGACGACAGCCCCTTCGCGGATGCCATCGTGATCGGGGTGAGCGTGGACAGCAAGTGGAGCCTCGCGGCGTTCAAGCGCCAGATGAATGCCGACAACGTCACATTCCTCGCCGACTTCAACCCCAAGGGCGCCGTAGCACAGTTGTACGACGTGTGGCTCGACAAGGCCGGTATCGCCGGTCGCGCGACCTACGTGATCGACGCCAACGGCATCATCGTGGACGTTGACCAGGTGGCCCCGCTTGAGATGCCGGACGCTGACCGCCTCATCGCGGCGCTCGGCGCCTGCCGAGCCTAGCCATCGTCTTGCTCCTGGGACGGTACGTCGTGCCGGTGGACGAGGTGGAGGTGCACCTTGATGCCCACCGCAGCTGGGTGCGTGAGCACGCGGAGGCCGGCCGCTTCATCGCGGCCGGCCGCGAGGTACCGCTCCAGGGGGGGCTCATCGTCGCCCAGGGGGTCACGCCGGAGGATCTGGCCACGATCATCGCCGCCGACCCGTACGTGGTCCATGGCGTGGCCGAATACGACGTACGCGAGTACGAGATGGTCCTCGTCGCCCCCGGCGCCGAAGCACTGCAGGGCTAGGCGCGCGCCGGGTGCCCCCGTGCCTGAGCGCCATCGCGGTCGAGGGCGCTCAGGGTCCGGGCGCTGCCGATCGGATGTGACCGCGCCGGCGAACGTCGTACCACAAGTGCAACCGGAACCCCTTGGCCGTCGGAATCCGACCTACGTGGTGTTCGCGAGTTGCCCACAGGCCGCCGCGATGTCGGCGCCACGCGAGCGCCGGAACGAGGGGTGCAAGCCTGCCGCCTGAAGTTCCTCGGTGAACGTCCTCACCCGATCGGGGGGTGAGCCCCGAAAGTCGCTGCCGGTAGCGTTGTACTCGATGAGGTTGACGTGGAAACTCCCATCGCGGAGATGGGTGGCCAGTCGGCGGGCGTCGGAGACGCTGTCGTTCACACCATCGAGCATGAGGTACTCGATGAAGACCCGGCGACCCGTGCGATCGGCGTAGCGGCGGCACTCCGACAGCACGTTGGCGATCGGCCAGCGGTTGTTGATGGGCATCAAACGACTTCGGGTCTCATCGTCGGCAGCGTGCAACGAGAGCGCCAAGCGAACGGGGATGTCGAACCCGACCAACTCCTCGATGCCGGGGACCCAGCCCGCCGTGGAGATGGCGATCTGACGAGCCGAGATGCCGAGGCCCTCCGGCGAGTGCATCTCGCGCACCGCCTCAAACACTGCGGCCGTGTTCTGAAGCGGCTCACCCATCCCCATGAACACGACGTTGCTGAGGCGAGCGTCAGCCTCGCGGGCCACCGCGGCGGCGAGGAAGGCCTGGTCGGCGATCTCCCGGCCCGTGAGGTCGCGCCCCGGACCCATCTTCCCCGTGGCGCAGAAGCCGCACCCGAGGGCGCACCCCGCCTGGCTCGACACGCAGAGGGTGCGCCGACCCCGGGCGTGCTTGATGAGCACGCTCTCGATTGCCAGACCGTCTGCGGTGCGCAGGCGCCACTTGAGCGTGCCGTCACGGCTCTCGGCCACGGCGTCCGGCACGACGGTCCAGAGTGGTGCCACCTCGGCGAGGCGCGTGCGCAGTTCCTTGGGGAGCGTGGTGACCTCATCCCACTCCCGCGCACCCCCCCGTCGCGCGGCCTCCACCTGCTTCAGGCGGAACGCCGGCTCACCCCAGCCCTTGAGAATCGACGCGATGCGGTCGCTCACGAACGTCCTCCAACACAGCCAACGGTGTCGTGCACGAGCACAAAAATAGTGGGAATCGTCATGGTCCGGGCGCGGACGGTATCGCGATGGGGTCCCGATACGGAATGACACGGGGAAACAGACGGCGTCCCCCGATAATGATCCACCCCGCGAGCACGCAGGAAATGACACTGAACACGATGAGCGTGTCGGTGAGACCGATGACCTGGGACAAGTACCCAAGGCCGACGGCCGGGAGGGTTCCCGCGTACGCGCACATGTAGAGCGACGACAACAGTTTGCCGCGCTCGCCCAGCGGTACGACGGTGCCGCAGATGACCGTGGCCCCCTGCAGGATCATCCCGTTGACGAATCCCATCACCCCCGCGGCGGCGACCACCAACACTGCGCTCTGGGCCCATGCGGCGGCGGCAATGAGCCAAGTGACGAGCGCAGAGACGCCCACACCGATCATGATCGCGAGCCGGGGCGGGACCGCGCGCGTGACCACGGGGGTCATGCCACCGAGGCCCAGCACGAGGAACCCCGCGAGACCGGCGAGGGCCACGTTGGTGGCGTCGAGCGTGGTGTACAGGTAGAGCGGCACGACCGACAGGACCGTGCCTTCCATGAACGACATCGTGAAAGCCGCGGGTGCCAGGAATCCGGCGAACCCGCGCATCTGCCCCGGTGGCACGCCCACCTTGAGCTCGAGCACCAGCGGTCGTCGGGGAACGGTCTCCCGGGCAAGCAGCACGCAGACAATGCCCACCACCATGAGGATGAGGTGTACCTCGAATGGTCGGTGGAGGGGATTTCCCCAGTACTCGGCCACAAGACCGGCCATACCGGGACCCAATCCGAAGCCCAAGCGAAAGAACGCGCCCGCTGTCATGGCGGCAAGGGCCCGCGAGGCCGGGCGGGCGTGATCCACCACGAACGCCGTCCCCACGCCGAGGAACATGCCGACCGCAAGCCCCTGAAGCACACGCCCCACGAAGAGCAGCGGCACCGACTCGGTGAACGCGAACACGCACGAACCCGCGCTGAGCACCACCATGGCCGGCAGGAGCAGTGCCTTCCGCCCCAGGCGGTCGGACACGTTGCCCGCGATCAGCATCGTTGGCACCACCGTTGCGGTGTACGTGGCGAACAGGAGGGTGAGCACGCCATTTCCCAGATGGAAGTTGACCGCGTACAGCGCGAGCAACGGCGTGATGATGCTCGTGCCCATGGTGAACACGAGCAGGGCCACGAGCGCGAAATACGATCCGCGGGTCACTGGCGACGGCCCGGGATGCGCGCGACGATGCGAGCGCCCGGGCCGATGACGCGGGGCACCCGGAACGCGGCGATGGCGCCCACGGCGAGGATCCCCGCTGCCACGAGCAGGGCGTTGCGCATTCCGTCACTCACGAGCGCGCGCATGGGCGCAGCCACCAGACCATTCTCGGCGGTCACGGAGGTGGGAATCATCATGGCGACGACGGTGCTGAGAAGGGCCCCGCCGAGTGCCCCACCCGAATACCGGGAGACGTTGGGAAGTGACGCCGCGACGCCGATACGGTCCTCCGGTACCTCGTGGATGACGGTGGCGGTCACCGGGGCCGTGGACATGGAGAGCCCGAGGGCGAGGAGGACCATTCCGGGGAGCACCAACGGGTACGTCTCAAACGGGAATCCGACGGCCAGCACCAGCGCGCCGAGCACCGCGGTACAGATGGCGACCCGCACCATGCGATCGCTGCCGACACGCGACAACAGACGGCCCGACAGGGGCGAGCCGATCATGAACGCGACGGCGATGGGCGAGATGGCGAGGGACAACGTCACGTCGCTGTATCCAAGTACCGACGTAAAGTAGAACGGTAGGAGCAGGAGAGTTCCGAACATCGCGGCCCCGACCGCGAACCCTGTGAGGGTGGCGTTTCGCACCGTGGCGAGTCGGAAGAGGCGAAGGTCGAGCATGGGATCCGGGGTCCGATTCTCACGCCAGGCGAAGAGGGCGAGGAAGCCGACCCCGACGAGGAACACGGTGACGGTGCGAAGGGACACCCACCCCCAGGCGCTGGCGCTGGTGAGCGCGGCGAGGATCGGAAACAGGCCGAGCGCCGCGAGGACCGCGCCCCAAAGGTCAAACGTTCGCACCGGGAGTGGCGGCCTGCGATGCATCACCAGCGCCGCGCCCACCAATACGAACACGCCGAGCACCGGCGTAAACCAGAACACGCTCCGCCAGCCCCAGACCCCCACGAGGAGACCCGCGATGTTCAGCGAGATCACCGGTGCGATGGTCACAATGCCCGTGAGCAACCCGATGGCAAGCCCCCGCTGGTGCGGCGGAAACAGAATTGCGGCGTAGGAGTACGCCGTCGGGGCCATGGCCGAGGCCCCCACTCCCTGCAGGATGCGGAAGATCACGAGGGACGGCTCGTTCCACGCGAGCGCACAGAACACGGATGCGCCCATCATCACGAGCACGCCGAGAATGAAGATGCGGCGGCGGCCGTAGAGGTCGCCCGCGCGTCCCGATATCGGCAGCAGGACCGCCTGGGTCACCAGGAAGCCGGTCACCACCCAGCCGGCCGTCGAGACGTTGGCGTCGAAGTCGCGCGAGATGTCCGGCAGCGCGATGTTGACGATGCTGATGTTCAGCACCGACAGGATCATCCCGCCGGCCACAACGGCCATGGCCATCCACCGCCAGTGGGGGCTCGCCCTCAGACGGGCGCGGACGGCGCGGAGGCGCGTGAGCACAGCGACGTCATCCACCCACCCCACGGTATACCCCCCTGGGGGCTAGCCTGTTCGCCGTGGCGAAGACGAAGAGGCAGACGGCGCCGACAATCCGGCTGGGAGCCAAGGATATCCTCTGGGACTACGCGCGACTTGCGAGGCTCTACGGTCTCGAACTGATCGGGGTCGCCATCGCCCTGCTCGTGGTGTCGGCGATCCTCGAGGCCACCTCCGAGGACGGCTGGTCGTGGTCGTGGCTCGGCGTGGTGGTGGGCATCGCGGGTATCACGGGGCTCATCTTCTTCCCGCTCCTCAGTGTGTGGCTGAGGAGGGGCGGGCTGCCGTCGATCCGCCTGCCCGACGCCCAGGCCTCACAGGGTTCGCGGATCTTGGCCGCCGCGCCGTCCGACTGGCGCCGCTGGACCGTTGCCACGTCAGCCCTGCTCTTCATCGCCTGTGCCGCGATGCTGGTGTTCCTCGTTGCCGTACTCGGTCGCGGTGGTACCGCTGAGGGCGTGGTCATCGGCGTGCTCATGGCATGGGGGTACGTGACCGTGGCCGACGGACTACTCATCGAGACCACTCAGAGCCAGGAGAAGCGCGCCTACTGGGCGGTCGGTCGCCGTCCAACCGGAGCCGGCAACCGGCTCCTGTTCACCGCCGCTAAGGACTGACCGGCCGCGCGGGCGCCGGCCCGATTGTTACGTGTCAGACACCAGCTGGCGATGGAACGGGCAGACGCTGGTTAGTGCGCCCTCACCGTCTGACGCCGGACCGAACGAGCGATGACGAGGCCCCTAGTGTTGACCGCCTCGGTGGTGATGGTCCAACTGCCGACGGAGAGAACAAGCGTGCAGGTGTAAGCGCGCGGCGCCGCGGCAAAGGTGATGATGCGGCAATTGCCCGTGGCCGTCTTCACTCGGGCCTTCACCGTGTCAATGGCAAAAGTGGTGGTCGTAGCAGTGGTGGCCCGTTGGGTGATCGTGGCCGCACGTGCCGGTGACGATCCGGTGGTCGTGCAGGTGCGGGTCTTCGGGCCAGCCGTGCACCGCTGAGCCCCCGGGAGCGCAGTCGGGGTCGGGATCGGGGAGCGATCGAATACTGTTACTGCGTCACTAATTTGTGAGGCGACATACACGTTTGCATTGTCGGGGCTCACGGTCACCGCAGACGCACCGTCGAGGCCCCAGCCATCCACGCAGGTATGGAATACCCAGAGGTCGCTGATGCAGCCTGTGGCGCGGACCTGCTGGGTGAGGGCGCCGGTGGTGGTGTTGCGATCGAACACCGTTACTGCGTCGCTGGTGTTTGAGGTGACATACACGCTCGTGTTGTCGGGACTCACGGTCACCGAAACCGGATCGTCAAGGCCCCAGCCATCCGTGCAGTCGGTGGTGGCTACCTCGGCGATGCAGCCTGCGGTACCGGCCTTCTGGGTGAGGGCGCCGGTGGTGGCCAAGGCGATGGTGACGCCCCCGCCGATGGCCAGGAGCGCGACCAAGGGTCCGGGCCACCACGTGCGTAGCCACCTGAGTGCTGCCGGGAAATGTGACATCGCCATGGTGGAGCTCTGTGGGTTCCTAGGGTGGAGAGACACGAGACCGCGTCATTCGGCACGGTCGGTGATCCTCATTCACCTACCCGTTGGGATCACGTACGTCCCGCCACGGGGGCCCGGGCGAACACGTAGGGGATCCCGTGGGCACCTGGGGGAGCCCCGACATGGGGCACAGACGCACCAAACCGCGGGTGGTTCGTGGGCCACCCGGTGTCTGACACCGGAGCGAGCGTGGTGGTAATGGCGGCACCTGCTAGCGTGTCGTCATATACCGGTGGGGGGTATAGCCCCCACACGTGAGATGTGGCCAGGAGGGCCGGTGGCGGAAACGAACGAGATCATCATTGTCGGCAGTGGACCCGCGGGGCTCACCGCGGCCATCTACGCCGCACGGGCGGGGCTTACGCCCCTCGTCATCGAAGGATACGGCGCCGGCGGGCAGTTGATGATCACCACCGACGTGGAGAACTACCCCGGGTTCCCGGAGGGGATTCAGGGACCGGAGATGATGCAGCTGTTCCGGCAGCAGGCCGAACGGTTCGGTGCGCGGTTCATCACGGCAGATGTGACGCGGGTGGACCTCTCGGCGCGCCCGTTCCGTATTTGGGTAGACGGCGACGAGCACTGCGCGGAATCGGTGATCGTGAGCACGGGTGCCACCGCCAAGTGGCTGGATATCGAGGGCGAAAAACGCCTGATGGGGCGCGGGGTGAGCGCCTGCGCCACGTGCGACGGGTTCTTCTTCCGCGACAAGCCGGTGGTGGTAGTGGGTGGGGGGGACACAGCGATGGAGGAGGCTCTGTTCCTCACCCGCATGTGCGAACGCGTCACCATCGTGCATCGCCGCGACCAGTTCCGCGCGTCCGCGATCATGGTCCAACGCGTGCGGGAGAACCCGAAGATCGCCGTGCGCTGGAATGCGCGCGTCGTCGATGTCGAGGGCGACGCGATCGTTACGGGCGTGCGCGTGGCCGATGTGCACACGGGCGCGGAGGAGGTCATCCCGACCGCCGCGATGTTCGTGGCCATCGGTCACCAACCCAACACCACGCTGTTCCAAGGCGTACTCGACTTGGACGCGGAGGGTTACCTCATCACCGGCGAGGGCACACGCACCAACATCGAGGGCGTCTTCGCATGCGGCGATGTGCAGGACACCATCTATCGGCAGGCGGTGACCGCAGCCGGCACCGGATGCATGGCGGCGATCGACGCCGAGCGGTGGCTCGAGGCCCGAGCCACCACCCACCCCGCAGGCGCAGCCGCGTCCGCCGACTGACGAGGAGACACAATGGCTGACGTCATCGAGATCACCAGCGACACCTTTCAGGGCCTCGTGCTCGAGAGCGAGAAGCCCGTGATCGTGGACTTCTGGGCACCGTGGTGCGGCCCGTGCCACATGATCGCGCCAGTCATCGACGAGATCGCCCGCGACCGCGACGACGTGGTGGTGGCCAAGGTCAACGTGGACGAGGCGCCCGACATCGCGCAGCGCTACGGCATCCAGGGCATCCCGTTTATCGGACTGTTCGAGAACGGCCAACTGACGAAGAACGCCGTGGGCGCCATGCCGCGGGCCGGTATCGAGGCGGCCCTCGGGCTCGATGACTGACCGGTGCACAGGGGTCGCCTCATTCGGCGCTTTGGGAACGATCACCGGACGACGAACGTCGTGGGTGCCATGCCGTCGCCCGATTTCGAACTCGCCCAACTGATCGAGAGGTGACCGATGCCCACGTACGACCTTCGCTGTACGGACTGCACCCAGCAGTTCGAGGTATTTCGCCAAGGGTTCCTGCGTGACGAGGACCGCACGTGCCCGGAGTGCGGCGCGGCAGCCGAGCACCTCATCACCGGATTCGTCACCTCGCGGCCGGTGCGAGTGGGTGCCGCAGTCGGAGGCGGGGCCAGCGGCGGTCACGGTCACACCCACGGCACCAGTTGCGGGTGCGGCGGTCCGTGACCCCGTGAGCACCACCGCATCCGGGCCGCCCACCCGCGAGCAGATCATGGTTCGCCTGCGACGGGCCGAAGGGCAACTCCGCGGGGTCCAGCGCATGCTCGCCGAGGGGGCGCCCTGCGACGACCTCTTGGTGCAACTGGCAGCCGTCACCGCTGCGCTCGACCAGGTGGGGCTCCACCTCATCGGTGAACGCCTTCGGCAGTGTCAGCAGTCCGAC
The DNA here is from genome assembly GCA_009694365.1 of Thermoleophilia bacterium. Lineage (GTDB taxonomy): Bacteria > Actinomycetota > Thermoleophilia > Miltoncostaeales > Miltoncostaeaceae > SYFI01. The sequence goes on from SHVE01000004.1 coordinate 40,830, forward strand.
GGCACCGTGTGCGCCGTCGAGTTGGAGCAGGGCGTCGCGACGCTCATGCGCCACACCCGTATCGCCCGCTAGCTGTCGCTCGCCAAAACGTTGTTCCTCAGCAGCCCCGCCAGCCGAAACGCTGGCGTTCATCGTGGAAGCACCCGTCGCCCCATTCGTCCCGCCGGTCCCTCACGACGCCATGCCGTAAAAGGGGTCCCGCCCCGTGAAGAATGACTGCGCGCGAAGCGCGTCGACGGGGCCGCCGACCGGGGCGAGGTCCTGCCCACACCGTCATTGTCGATCGAGACGGTGATGGGTACCCACTCGAGTGGGGCCGTGTCCGGCACAGCAGCGTCGGCACGTGCGTCGCGGGAATCGCGCCGCGACACCAGCCGCGCGGTCGATCCCCGCCACCACCCGTTGCGGTGACGGCACGTGCGTCACGGGAACCGGGCCGCAGCGCACGTGCCGACGACCCATCCGGGACCCGGCGTCGTGTGACGACCTCCGCACCGTGACTGGCTGGCTGGCCCGCCGCGGGCGCTATGCGTTCCGCTCCAATCCGGTCGCGCGCGGAGGTCGTCGTCCGACGAACCCGGGCACGTCGGTGAGGGTCGTGATGACATCGCCCGACGGCTGCGCTCCCGGCGACCGATCGAGAAGGAGCGCGGACAGGCCGGCGGCGCGGGCGCCCATCAGATCCTCCACCCGACGATCCCCCACGTGCAGCACGTCGGCCGGATCGATCCCCATCGCGCGGGTGGCCGCGTGAAACACCGCCGGGTCGGGCTTCGCGTAGCCCACTGCGGCCGATGCACAGATGACGGCGAAGTGCCCGGCGACCCCCAACCGGGCCAGATGGCCGGGCAGGGCGCAATCCCAGTTGCTCACCACGGCGAGGGTCACCCCCTTGGCACCCAGGGCATCCAGCGTCGGGGTGACATCCGGGTACAGGCGAAAGCGCAGCGACGCGACCAGTGCGTCGGTCGCCACCGCGGGCGGTGGCGCTCCCGGTCCGAGCGACCGGGCCAGCACCCCACCGCACTCCGCACGCAGGGCTGCGAGACCCGCGTCATCACGACCCAGATGCATCCGGCGTCGGTAGTGCGCGACCTCCTCGGCGAGCGCGTCGGCCACCACTCCCTCATCGAAGTGGTAACCCGCGTCGGCCAAGGTGGACGTGAGTACCGGAACCGGGGGTTCCAGATCGATGAGGGTTCCCAGTGCGTCAAAGGTGACCGCACGAATGCGGCGAACGCCAGCGGGATTGGACGCTGCCGATGACATCAGGGGATCCACAGTCCCAAGGGTAGGGCGTGCCCGGCCCAACCGGGAGCATGTGGGCGCGGCCCTATACTCGGCGACCGTGTCCGGATCGTCCGTAACGATTGCACCATCCGGCCCCGCCGTGAGCGTCCCGGGGCGCCGTCGCCCCATCGCCGTCGTACTCATCATCGTCGGGTGTGGGGTGGCGGTATGGATCCCCTCGTTCGTCGCCGGCGCCTACGCCCAGGAGCACGCGGCGGCGGTCCTCGCGAACCCCACGACGGGCTGGGCGTTTCTCTGGGACGCCATCACGGCGTCACGCAACCCGCACCTCGGGACACCGGATGCCGCGCGGCAGGCCGCCGATGAGGTCTGGGCCGGAGCCCCCGCCGTCGTCGTCGGTGTGACGCTCAAGACCCTGCCCTCCCCATGGACCGTGCCGGTGCCACCGGGTGGTGCCGGACCGCGTGGCGAGTGGCGGATGGGGAGAACATCCGACGCTCTCAACTGGGTCGGAAGCGGTCGCGTGAACGGCGGGGTGGAACAGGTCATCGGCGTACTCGACTACCGCACGGGTCGTGTGGAGTGGGACATCCGGCCGATCACCGTGGCAACCCCATGAAGGTCCCCCGCATGAGGAAGCGTCGCGAGGAGCGAGCGCGTCACGGCCGCATCGGCCTCGGCCGCGTGGTCGCCATGGCCATTGTCGTCGCCGTCACCGTCATCGGCTTCACCATGGCCACCGGCTACCAGTTGGTCACCAGCAACCTGCCGGGTATCGACGAGATGCAGCCGGTCGCCCTCGGGCAGAACACCCGTATCTACGACCGCAACGGCAAGTTGCTCGGCTACATCCCGGGGGTCACCAACCGAACGGAGATCCCACTCGCGCGCATCCCCATTGCGCTGCGCGACGCAACGGTTGCTATCGAGGACAAACGGTTCTACGAGCACGGCGGCGTTGACTGGTTGCGGGTGCTGGGTGCGGCGGTGCACAACGCCGCTACCGCCAGCGGCCGCCAGGGCGGAAGCACCATCACGATGCAGTTGGTCAAGAATCTTTACGACCCCAACGCACCCCGCACCATCGCGCAGAAGATCAAGGAGGTGGCCCTCGCGCAACAGGTGGAGAGCCGGTACTCGAAGGATGAGATCCTCGCCAAGTATCTGAACGGGGTGTTCTACGGGCAGAACGCCGTGGGCGTACAGGCGGCATCGCTCACGTACTTCGACAAGCCCGTCTGGGCCATCGACCTTCCCCAGGCCGCCCTTCTGGCCGGTCTGCCGCAGGCGCCGTCGGCCTACAACCCGTTCATCAACCCCGCCGCCGCTGTCGCACGACGCAACGTGGTGATCTCGGAGATGGGGGCGCAGGGGCACATCACTCCGGGGCAGGCCGCGCAAGCGATCGCCGCTCCGCTTGATCTGAAGCACGGGAAGTCGTACGAACGGAAGAAGGAGGGGTACTTCTTCGACTTCGTGCGCAAGGAACTGATCAGCCGCTACGGCGAGCAGCGCGTACAGGCGGGAGGGTTCGCCGTCCGTACCACCATCGACCCCAAACTGCAGCGTGCCGCTGAGCAGGCGATCGAGAAGAACCTGGGGTACTCAGACGACCCGGCGACCGCCATCGTGCTCCTGGACGCCCGCACGGGGTACATCCGCGCCATGGCCACCAGCCAAGCGTACGGCGAGGACAGCCAGTTCAACTATGCCGCACAGGCCCAGCGCCAAGCCGGATCCACCTTCAAGACCTTCGTGCTCACGCGCGCCATTGCGGACGGCATCAACCCGTACTCCACCATCTACGCGAGTCGACCCATCGACATCGTGGACCCCAGGTGGGGTCCGGTCAAAGTCAAGACCTATTCCGACACCTACCGCGGGCCCATCGACATCACGACCGCCACCCTGGCGTCGGACAACTCGGTGTACATCCAGATGACCCTGGACCTCGGGCCCGATCGCGTGGTCACCATGGCGCAGGACATGGGCATCCGGAGCCAACTGCCCGTGGTGCCCTCCATTGGCCTCGGTTCGGGTGATGTGAGCCCGCTCGACATGGCCACCGCCTACGCCCCACTGGCTAACGGCGGTTTTCGTATTACGCCCGTCGCGATCATCAACCTCGGCAAGGGGGTTCCCACCGGTGACCTCGCCACCCCCAAACGTACGCGGGTGTTCTCCGATGGCGTCGCCTACGAGGTCACCCGCATCCTGCGCGCCAACGTGCAGGGCGGAACCGGAACCGCCGCCAATATCGGCGGCGCGGTTGCGGGCAAGACCGGAACCACCGATGACTTCACCGACGCTTGGTTCGTGGGCTACACGCCCCGCTACGTCTGCGCGGTGTGGGTGGGATACCCCAACGCCGACGGCGTGCGACGGTCCCTGACCAGCGTGCACGGCATCACGGTGGCCGGAGGCACGTTCCCCGCACGGATCTGGGGCGACTTCATGCGCGTCGTCACGAAGAACGACGGCGCGCTGGACTGGCCGTTGCCGAAGGTTCCCGTCGAGTGGTCGCCGTTCTCATCGGAATTCACCGACACGGCTCATCTTTACACCGTGAGTACGGCAAAAACGGCCGGGATACGGCCCAGCAGCACCACTCGCGTGCCGCGGCCGATCCCCACGACGCCCACTAGGGCCACCCCCGCGCCCGTACCGGCACCCTCGCCGGACGCCGTGCCCACCACCCCCTAAGACCGGTCGGCGTCGGTTGTGCCCTCCGTCGGTCCAGGGGGCGGCATGATGAGGAGGATCCCCACCATCCCGGCGAGCGCGGCCACGGCGATCCACGCGCCTCGCGGAACCCGGCGGTGAGAGCGGCGCCCTTGCCGAAGTTGCTCCGCAACTTGACTACCCGGATGGGCTCATACCGCATGGCGAGGTCGACCAGCACCACGTCGCTGCCATCTCGGGACCCGTCGTCCACGAAGACCACCTCATACGGCGTGGCAAGCCCCTCCATGACGGGGATGAGTTCGGCGACCAACTGCTCGAGGGAGTCGCGCTCGCCGAACACGGGGATGACGACCGAGATGCGGTGGGGACCGCTCATCGCGCGCGTCCGCCGTTCGCATTCCCGTGCTCACGCTCCCGGGTCGCACGGCCCCGGCGGCGAAACGACGGCAGCGGCCGTCGACCGCGGCGGGCGAGGCGCTCGTCCTCGCTGGGCACGGGCCGGTACGGACCGGCGGCCACCAGCCCCTTGCTCACCCTCCCCACCACTAGGGAGCCGAGACTCCACACCGCCACCGCCACGGCCGCGGCGAGCACCGGACCGACGACACCGCGCGCGCCCGACACCGTGGTTTCGAGCAAGTACCACGCCGAGTATGGGATACCCCGATCGATGCGCGTGCCGATCCACCCGGCGAGCAGGACCACCGGAACCGTCGCGGTGACGAACAGGGCGGCAACCTGCCATCGCCGTCGGGCGCGGGTCGCCACTAGGGCGGCATGGGCGGCCGGCAATGCGATGAGGAGCGCGAACGGATTCGTGGTCCACAGCAGCACGCACAGGACCCCGAGGGCAATCACGCCTGCCGATGCGCGCGAGGCGACCTCGGCGTCGCGTCGCATGGCGCGGTGGCGCACGGCCAGCCACGTGAGCAGTCCCGCGCCCACCGAGAGGAGGATCGCCACCATGGCGGGCAGGTCGAAGGGGACATCTTCGGTGATGGGCGGCCATCCACCGGACGCGGGTGCGACCATCCCCGCGATCGCCAACAAGTGCGCGAGGAGCAACGCGACGATGACCGTTGCCAACCGCCAGCCGAGGGCGACGACGAACGGCACCAGCCGCACGCCGGCCCGACGCAGACGCACTGCGAGGTCGAGGGCCGCGACGAACAAAGGAAGGGCGAGGAGCAGGATCACGATGCGACTCATCACGGGCCGGAGCTCACGGCCCCCGATGAGCACACCGGATGCCGGGGCCGGTACCACGTCGGTGAGATCGAGGGCACCGAGCAGGGTCTCCGCAGTGCGCCCGGCCGCGCCCAAGGCCGCCTCGGTGGCCAGGTTCCCGCCCGGTGCGGATCCCTCGCTGCGCGACGCGAGCGACACCGCGGGGATACCCGACGCGATGAACGCTGCCTGATCACCCGTGGTCTGCGGCACCGCCATACCGGCCATCTGTGGGAAGGGACCCGGCGGCGGCGCAAGAGTCGCGGCGGCCCGCTCGGCCGCCTGCGCAGCCGCCGCCGCGAGCGCAATGGCCCGTCGCCCATCCTGCCCGTCATCCCAGATATACAGACCATTCGGAACGCCGGCCGGATCGTCGAACGACACGGCGGCCTCCATTGGGAACCCGGAGAACCGGCTCGCGAACCACCGTGCCCCGGCGTTGCCCTGGGTGGACGCGCCGGTGGACACGACGAGCACCGGACGGTTGCGGGCGACGGTCCCGAGCGACGTCGCGAGTTGGATGAGCACCGCCGTGCCGCTTGCGCCCCCGCGGACGCCCGGCAAGGTGTCGCGCGGAGCCGAGATGATGAGGCCCTTGCGCGACGACGAACCGGAGCGGGATGGCAGCGCCACGTAGACGTTCTCGGTAACCACGCGGCCATCCGGTGTGCTCACCGAGAAGCGCTCATGGCGCACCGCCGTCGCGCCCGGGACCTCACCCAACCGTGCCGCGACCCAGGCGACGGCACGGGCGTCCCCCGGGGTTCCGGGAACCCGCTCGGGCGCGACCGTCGCGAGGTCAGCGGCCAGTACCCGCGCGGCCATGGCATCAAATGCCGGGAGCAGCGGCGGTTCCGGGGCACCACCCGGTGATTCCAGCGTCAACAGGGCTACGAGCAGCGCAAGGGCGGCCACGAGCCATGAGAGCCGGTAAAGACGCCCGTTCAACATCGCGCGGGAGTATCGCACCGCGCCCGTACTCAACCGGGAATCCGGATCGTTGCCACGGACCGGTGGTGGGGCCGGGATCGCGCCGGTACAACAGTTCCTCGCCACGCCGGGGACCGGGCGAGGGATGGGCCCCGCGCGGAGCCCGGAACCCGGCCGCGAGCCGTGGCGGGGTTCCCTCCGCTAGCCTCGCCGCCGACATGCGCCGATCCTTCCGATTCGCTCAACTGGGGGCCGCACTCGCCATCGGTGCGGTGGTCGCCGCGCATCCTGCACTCGGTGCCATACGCATCGACGGGTGGGGCGCCATCAGCGCCGACATGGGTGGTGGCGTGCTGGTGTGGGCCAACTCCGCGCCGGCCACGACGAAAACGTTCACGTACTGGCGTTCCGTCGTGGGTCGTTCCCGGGTCTCGGGGAGCCGCCTCGCGAAACCGGACGCTCCGGTAACCGTGCGAACGAGTGCCGGACCCCTGCCCGGCACCATCGTCCGTGCCACCAGCGCGGACCGGGGGTTCACACTCACCGCGTCAGGTCGCGGATTTGCGGGTCCCGTCATCTGGTGCTGCACCACGGACTCGCTCGAAGTCGTGGTATCGAGCGACGGTGACGGAAACGCCCTGCGACCGGTGGCCGCGGGCCTCGATGGCACCCGGGTACGCTGGATCGCGTCCAACGGATCCACCTCCGTGCTGGGATCGGCGGACCCGGTCGAAAGTGCCACCCGCGAGACATCGGCCCCCATCGCCGGAGCCACGGGTCCCGGCCTCGCCTCAATCGCCCCCGGCATCGCCGCCTGGGCCGAGATGGGAGGCACCTCCATTCGCGTAGGCACTCCTGCCGATGACGGTGTGAGCGAAATCCGCGAGATCGCCCAAGGCGGACGCGTGCTGTTCGTCATCGCCGTTCCGGGACTCGTCGCCACCGTCGTGACGGTTGCCGGGCGGCACCGCGTGGTGCGCACCGATGTGACATCGGATCGCACCACCATCGTCTGGACGGGCGGCCCACGACCACACGTCGCCCTCGCGGGGGATGCCATCGCGATCGGCGTGGGCGACACGGTGCTCACCAGTCGTGCCGGTCGCGCGCGAGCAATCGGTACTGCGACCGGAGCCATCGCGGCCGTCGCCACCGACGGATCGCACGTCGCGGTGTTCGAGCGCCGCACCATGCGGGCACGCGCGGGCGCGTCGCTGGTCCGGGCCACCACCGTCCGCATCATCGGGAGGGTCCGGTGAAGGTCGTCGCCAGCACACTCGCGCTCATCGCGGCAGTCGTCCTGGCCACGTCTGCGAACGCGGCGATACTGGCCGTGCAAGACGACCGGTTGCCCAACCTCGCAGGCGCCGCGCTCGACCAGCGTTTGGACCTGCTGGCCGCGAGCGGCACCACCGTTACCCGCGTGGACATCATCTGGAACCGCGTGGCTCCCACGCAACCTACGCACGGATCCGATCCGGCCGACCCGGCTTACGACTGGAGCCGGTACGACCAGATGATCACCGGGCTCGTCGCACGCAACATCACGCCGATGCTCAGTTACTACTGGACCCCAGAGTGGGCGTCGCGCGCCGGCACAACCAACGCCGCGCCGCGCACCGCCGATGCCGCGGCGTTCGCGGCGGCCATCGCGCGCCGGTACAACGGCACCTGGCCGAACGGATCCGGCGGCACGCTTCCACTGGTCCGACGCCTGGAGATCTGGAACGAGCCCAACATCGCCACCTTCTGGTACCCACAGTGCCGACGCCAGGGCAATCGCTACGTGCTGTCATCGGCACGCGCCTACGCGGCGCTGCTCACCGCGGCCTACGCGCAGGTAAAGGCCGTGAGTCCGAGCGCGATCGTGACCGGTGGCGTGACCGGACCCGTGGGGGACTCCCAATGCACCACGGCGGACGCGTCGGTGGGCACGCTCACCTTCGCCACGGAGCTGGTGCGCCACAAGGTTCCGATCGATGCGTGGAGCATGCACCTGTACCCCATCGGCTCACCACTCACCGCGTACTTCGTCCCCTCATGGAAGACGCTGCCACAGGTGACGCGGTTGGTGGATAGGCTTCGCCCCGGCGCGCCCATCTACGTGACGGAGACCGGCTATCACACCTCGTACAACCGCTACCACCGCTATTTCGTGAGCGAAACCCAACAGGCAGCGTGGCTCAACGAAACCGTGACGGTGGCGAAGCGTTACCCCCGGGTCGAGGTCGCGATGTGGTTCAACCTCCAAGACAACCCGTCGTGGACTGGTGGGCTGCTGCGTGGTAACGGCACCACCAAGCCGGCATGGTCGGCGTTCGCCTCGGCCGCGATGGCGGGCACGCGACCCACGACGTGGGCGCCATGACCGCGGGGGGAGGGAACTCCAACGACGGAACGCTCGACGATGTGCGTGCCTACTACGACCGCATCGCACCGCATCTTCGGGGGGTGGAACAGCAGAACTGGCACCTGCAGAGCCGGATGTCATGCGTGCTCCGCACCATCGACGCGCACGGTCCGGGGACCGGCCGTCGCGTTCTCGACATCGGGTGCGGCGGGGGATTCCTGCTTGAGCAGCTCGCGGATCGCGGGTACGTCGGCGTGGGCATCGACTTGTCGCAGGGGTCGGTGGAGATCGCGCGCACCCGCCTGCGTGACATCGGCGCGGACGACCGACTCGACGCCCAGGTGGGCAGCGCCTACGCACCACCCGAGGGGCCGTTCGACCTCGTCACCCTCACAGACGTGCTGGAGCACCTCGAGGACCCCCGGGCCTGCCTCCGGGCGCTACGCGAGCAGATGGCGCCCGGGGCGCTCCTCGTGATCTCCACGCCCAATCGGCGGAGCCTCCCGGGTGCACGACGCTGGCTGGCGGAGAAGGGCGTGCCTGGCATCCAGCTCAAGCTCGCACCCGTTGACAACTGGCAGACCTGGGTCGATCTCGAGTCGCACGCGGCGGCCTGCGACATGGTCCCCGTCAGCCGACGCGGCATCTTCTTCCGTCCCGGCGGACGAATCGGGTCGCAGATCGGGCGCATCTACCGCTGGGCGGCGGCGCGCAATGCCGAGATACGCGCGTCCTCCACCCCCATCGGACGCTTCGGCTTCTACATCGTCCTGGGCTTCCGCCCACTGCCCTGATGCCTGCGGGCGCTGCGGAGGCGCGCAACACAGGAACCGGGCGTCGCGGGATCGTCGCCGGGGGCATTATCGTGCTCATGTGCGTGGCCTTCGGAGTGTTCATCCTGCCATTCGCCTTCACAACCCCGCCCCCCATCATCACCCGCTTCGTGGCCACGAGGGCCTTCAGCCCCGGTACTCCCGATGGGCGTGGCGTGGCACGAGTCGCCATTCGCCTGAGCGAGCCGAGCGACGTCACGATCACCCTCCGGAACAGGGACGGCACCACCATCGCCACCCTCGCCGATGGATCGCGGATGTCGGTACGCACCTTTTCAGCGGACTGGGACGGTACGGATTCTCGTCATCACATCGTCCCCGATGGCGACTACACGGTGAACCTCGAGGCCCACGCCGGCGAGAAGAAGTTCTCCAAAAGCCGTCGTATCGTGGTGGATACCACCGTCCCGGACCCCGAGGTCGCCGTGGCATCCGGTCCCGCCGGGTGCGTGACCACGGCCACCAATCCCGGTGAGCCCACCCGTGTGACGGTCGCGGCCATGGACACGGGGGTTGAGAAAGGTCCTCTGGCGCTCTCCACCACGGGCACTCTCACCTGGGCATGGAACGGGCACGACTCCTCCGGTGACCCCGTGCCACCCGGCATCGTGCCCATCCGCATCACCACCGCCGACGCCAGCGGAAACACGGTGGTCTCCACCCTGACCTGCTGGGTATCCCATCTCACCGCCCGCGCCGTCCCCTCCACTCCGTCGTCCGGTTCTGCAGTCGGCGTCATCGTCCCCGGTGGGGCCGACACCGAGGTAACCCTGTCGCTCCGGGTGCGCCTCGGGCCATTGGGAGGACCCGCCACGCAACCGGTGGTGGGCAGCTCGGTCGTCTACCGCGTGCGTGGCCCCGCGGGACGAACCCGCATCACCATCCCCGCGAGCATCAACCCGCGCGGCCTCTGGCTCCTGGTCTCCACCGACGACGGGCATGAGGCCCTCATCGAGCTCGGCGGCCCACGATGACCACCGAGATCGTGCGCCAGTTCGCGGCCGTCGCGGCCGCGGTGGGCCTTCTCCTCATGCTCCTGCCGACGGTGGCGACCGATGCACTGCACCTGCCCGACCGCCCGCGGCGGCTCGTCGGCCTCGGGGTGATCCTCGTTGCATGGGTGGTGATGGCGGCGACCCTTGCGCCGTCCGGTGTGACCGACCCCCTCTCCACCCCTATGGGCCTCATGGGCGGGATCATCGGCGCAGTCGTGGTGATGGCGCTCGTCGTGGTCGCCGGACGCCTGCTCGCACCACGCCCGTGGGTGTGGTTCCTTCTCCTCGGCCTCACGCTGCCCGTACGGATCCCCATCTCCGTGGGTGGCGAGGATGCCAACCTGCTGCTGCCGCTCTACGTCGTCATTGTCACCGGAATCACGATGCTCTGGTGGATGGAGCGACGGGGCGCACGCGAGCGCCGGTGGCCCACCACACCGCTGGACCTGCCGCTGGGCGCATTCGTCGCGTTCACCCTGATCTCAGTCCTGTGGTCGTCCGACCCGTTCGAGGGAGCGATCAAGGCGACGTTCTTCTGGATTCCCTTCGTGCTCGCCTACCTCGTCATCGTGACCGCATGGCACCGGGGGCGAGCAGCGGCAACGCTCGCCATCACCACCATGGCCATGGCGGTACCCGTGGCGCTCCTCGCCGTCGCTCAATACCTGTCGCACGACGTGTTCTGGAACCATCGCCTCATCCAAGCCAACGTCTACAGCCGCTTCTTCCGCGTCAACTCGATCTTCTACGACCCCAACATCTTGGGTCGCTATCTCGTCCTCGCGCTCATCATCGCGGTGGCCGTCGCGTGGACGACCCGGGCGCGTACGACGGTGCTCGTGACCTGCGGTGCCCTTGCCATCGTCTACTCGGCGGCTCTCGTCGTGACCTTCTCGCGCTCGAGCGCCCTCATGCTGATGGTGGGTCTGCTCATCCTCGCGCTCCACATGTTCGGTGCGCGGCGCACCCTCCTCGTGGGCCTAGGAATCGTGACTCTGGGGTCCGGCATCGCCATCGCAGGATCGAGTCAGGTTCGTAGTGCACTCACGTCGACCGCGCGCCTCGACAAGGTGAGCGAGGGACGCTTCGACCTCGTGAGCGGGGGCGTGGATCTGTTCCGCCAGCACCCCGTGGCGGGCGGGGGCCTCGGTTCGTTCGCCGCCGACTATTCGGCGTCACTCTCGACCCGCGACGTGCGAACGACGAGAGTGCTCATCTCACACAACGCGCCGGTGACCGTTCTCACCGAGGAGGGCGTCATCGGTGGCGCCCTGTTCGCGTGGGTCACGGTGCTCGCACTGATCGTGGGGGTCCGCACAACGCGCGATCGGGGCAGTGGCAGTGGCGTGCCGGGAGTGGCCATGCTTGCGGGGCTGGTGGGCGTTTTCATGCACGCGCTCCTGTACTCCGCATTGTTCGAGGACCCGTATTCGTGGGTACTGGCAGCAGGACTCATGGCGCTCGCGGCGCGCACGGCGGGGAAGATGGCGTCGGTGTCGGAGACGGTGACATGACCCTTCGCATCATGTGCCTGTCCAATATGTACCCCAGCCCGGAGAGCGCGGACTATGGGGCGTTCGTGGAGCGCATGTGCGACGCACTGGAGGAGCACGATGCGCACGTGGACCGGGTGGTCATCACCCGTCGGGCGTCGGGGGCGGTGCGAACGCCCGCGAAGTACACGCAGCTCGCGGGTCATGCCATCCACGCCGCGCGGCACGTGGACGTTATCTGGGCGCATTACCTCTTCCCCACGGGCCTGATCGCCGCCATCGCCGGGCGGGCCACACGCACGCCCTGGGTCGTCACGGCCCACGGGGGGGATGTGGCGAACCTGCGCCACCGTTCCGTACGACGCCTCAGCACGCCGGGTGTACAGGGTGCCGCGCGGGTCATCTGCGTAAGTCAGTGGCTTGCCGACCGCATGGCCGATGAGGGGCTTGCTCCCCGCGACCCGGCCATCGTGAGCATGGGCATGGATGACCGGCGCTTCCAAATCGGCGACCGGGGAGCAGCGCGGGCGCGCCTCGGCATTCCTGCCGATGTCCCGCTCATCCTGGCCGTGGGTGGCCTCACCGATCGCAAGAACCCCCTCGCGCTCGTGCGCGCCCTCGCGACGCTACGACGAGGGGTCCTTCCGCATGTGCGCCTCGCCCTCGTGGGAGACGGTCCCGAGGCGGGGATTGTGGACGCCACCGCGCGGCACCTCGGTGTGTCCGATGCGCTTATCCGAACGGGCACCGTGATGAACATCGGTGTGACCGACTGGATGACGGCCTGCGACGTCTTCGCCCAGGTGAGTCGGAATGAACCCCTCGGCGTGGCCGCGCTCGAGGCCATGGCCAGCGGACGTCCAGTGGTCGGTACCGCAGTGGGCGGCCTCCGGGAGGTTGTGCCGGACGGGGTGGCCGGGGTCATCGTGGACCCCACCGACGATTCGGCCATCGCCGCGGCGCTCGCCCGGATGATCGCCGCGGCGCCCGACGCCAACGCCTGCCGTGACGCCGCTCTTCGCCACTCGCTGTCCCACGAGACCGCCCGTGTGTTTCAGATCCTGTCCGTTGCCGCCGGAGGCCCAGCGTAACGCGGGTGGGCGGGGTCGGCTGCTACCGTGCCCCTCCGATGTCGGCACCCGCCTCGATGTGGTCGCCCGGCGCGTCCGGGGGGCCCGGCATCCGCGCCGTGACCCTCGCTCTCGTCGTCGCCATATGCGCCGGCGCGCTCGCGGTCTACGCGCCGATCCCGGGCGTCGTCCTCGGCGTCGTCGCCATCGGTACCGTACTACTGAACGACCGTCCGCTTCCCGACCTCGGACGAGTGGGGGTCGGTGTGATGATGGTCGCGGCCATCATCGGCCCCAATCTCTTCGTTCCGGGTGCAGAGGAGATGTTCCTCTTCCGCGTTATCAGCGGCCTCATCGCGCTCGGGCTCGTGGTCTGGGTGGTGATGGGTCGGGGCGTTCCGGTGCCGGGTGGCCTCGGAATCCCTGTCGGCGTTGTCGCCGGGTGGTGGGGAATCGGGGCGGTGTCCATCCTCTGGGCCACATCGACCGCGGATGCGTTCCGCTGGACGCTGTTCCTCGTCATGATGACGGGCCTCATGCTGGCCATCCCCGTCGCGGCGTCAAACCGGCGACGGCTCGCATGGTTCCTCGGAGCGCTCGGCATCGCGTTCGCCGTGGCCGTGGTGGTGGCGTTCGCCGAGATCACGACGGGCATTCGCCTCCCCACCTCCGCACTGGCCGAGCGGGTGGGCGCCTTCGCGGCCACATCGTTCTTCGGCAACCAGAACAACTTCGCCACGTATCTCTCACTCACCCTCCCCTATCTCCTCGTGCTCCCCGTGGTGGTACGCGATCTACGGCTCCGCCTCCTGGGGGCCATCGGGGCAATCTGTGCGATCGGCTTCATCCTCGTCTCGGGATCCAAGGCCAACCTCGTGGCCGTGGGAATCATCCTGCTGGGCCTCCTCGCGGTGCTCGCCACCGACCGCACGATGCGCCGGGGATTGACCCGTGGGCTCGTGCTCGTAAGCGTGGCGCTCCTTCTCATCATCCCGTCGCTTTTCGGCCGGGGAATCGTGCCGCTGCCCGACCAGGCCGTGACGAAACTCGACTTCGGAACACTCACCGCGCAGGTGGAATCGGGATCGGGGTCGGGAGCCGTGCGACGCACGCTGCTCGGCACGGGAATCGATCTCGTTATCGAGTCGCGTGGTGTCGGTGTGGGTGCCGGCAATGCCGAGGCGGCGGTGCGCGAGACGGCGGGGTACGAGGGTGTGGCCAACCTCCACAACTGGACCTTGGAGGTGCTGGTCGATACCGGGATCGTCGGGTTCGTGCTCTACGCCGCGCTGTATGTGTTCATGCTCGTCGGGAACCTCCGTGTCGCCCGCCGCACGACGGACCCCTGGCTCCGGTACATGGGGCTGGCCGGAGCGCTGGCGCTTCTCGGATTCCTGATGGGCGGCCTCGGTCCGTCCACCGCAATCCATTTCGCGCCGATGTGGATCACCTTCGGCCTCTGCCTCACCACCATCGTGATGGCTCGTCGCGCGGAGCCGAACGGACCGGTCCACTGAGCGTGCGCGGCCTCAACATCCTCATGCTGAGCCACATGTACCCGAGCCCGGTCAACCCGACCGGGGGGATCTTCGTGCACGAGCAGGTGAAGGCCATCCGTGACCGCGGACACGCGGTGCGTGTGGTGTCGCCCAAGGGCTGGGTTCCCCCCGGCCTCGCGCGCTGGGCCGCCTACCGCGATGTCACACCCGAGGACCAGGTGGAGGGCGTTACCGTCCACTACCCGCGCAAGATCACGCTGCCCAGAGGGCGCCTCGGACATCGCAATGCCGATGCCTTCCTGCTGGGCGTCCGACGGACGATCGAGCGCATCCATCGCGAGTGGCCCATCGACGTCATCCACGCACACATGATGGTGCCGGATGGATGGGCCGCCGCGCGAGTGGGCGGACGAATCGGCGTGCCCACGGTGGGCACCGCGCACCGGGCGGACGTGCTCGACATCCCCGCGCAGGGTGCGCGATCGAGGATGCAGGTCGCCGAGGCGATACGCAGTCTCGACGCCGTGGTCACCGTGAGCCGCGCGATCGGTGACGCGGCTAACTCCCTCGCCCGCCCGAAGCGCCCCATCACCGTGGTGCCCAACGGCGCGGACGCCGCCATCTTCATGCCACGGGATCCGCGGGCGGCCCGTCGACACCTAGGGCTGCCTGAGGACGGGGCCATGATCTCGTTCGTTGGCAAGCTCGTGCCGCGCAAGGGCGTGAGTGACCTGATCGAGGCGATGGGCCTCCTCGCTCAACGGGGAGGTGTGGTGCCGCACCTCGTCATGGCCGGAATCGGTGAACTGCGCGTGGGCCTCGAAGCGCGCGCGAGCGCGCTGGGCGTGGCCGACCGCATCACCTACCTCGGCAAGGTCGCCCACGAGGACGTGGGCTGGGTCATGTCCGCCGGCGATGTGTTCGTATTGCCATCCCTCTCGGAGGGCCTCCCCACCGTGGTGTGCGAAGCGATGGCCTGTGGGCTGCCCGTGGTCGCGACGGCGGTGGATGGCACCCCCGAGATCGTGGATGACCCCCACACGGGCCTGCTCGTGCCGCCGTGCGACCCGGAGGGCCTTGCGACGGCGTTGACCCGGATTCTGGACGACGACGGACTGCGTGCCACGATGAGCGCGGAGGCGCTGCGGCGATCGGCGACGACCTACACGTGGGCCGCCAACGCCCAGAGCATGGAGGCGATCTACTCCGCGGTGATCTGCTCGTGACCGCCGGGAGCGACCTCGTGGCCGTCGTGCTCCAAGCGTCCGGACCCAACGCGCTCGGCATCATCCGCTCACTCGCCGCGGTCGGTGTGCCGGTCATCGCCACCGATCACGACCCCGGCGCTCTCGGCCTGAGGTCGCGACACGCGACGGCGGCGGTACTCAGGGACCCGGTGGACGAGCCCGCGGCGTTCCTCGACGACCTCGAGGGTCTCGGGCGTGCGATGGGTGGCCGTGGCGTTCTGTTCCCGACTCACGATGAGGCGATCGCGGTCATGGGTCCGCACGAGCACCGCTTGTCTCAGTGGTTTGAGATGCCGTGGTCGCCGTGGACCCACCTCGCACCGTACCTTGACAAGGCGGGGCAGCACGCGGCGGCGCGGCGCATCGGTTTCCCCGTTCCCACCACCGTCGAACCCGATGATGAGGCCGACGTGCGTGCGGCCGGCGCGGAGATGCGCTTTCCCGTCATCCTCAAGCCCCGCGTAGATGCCGTCGGGTTCAAGCGGGCGTTCTCCCGTCAGGTGCTGCCGGCCGAGAACCCCGACGAACTTCTCGCCCAGTGGGAGCGAGCGGCGCATCATCGCCCCCAGGTGTGCGAGGTCATCCCCGGCGGCGACGACGCGCTCTGGACCCTCGGGTCGTACCGTGACGCCGCCGGTACCCCACTCGCATCATTCACCGGACGCAAACTGCGCCAATGGCCCACCGGCTTCGGCACCGCGCGCGCGGCGGAGGCGTGGTGGGACCCGAGCCTCGCGGCCCGTGGACATGCGCTCCTCGATGAGATGGGCTTTCACGGCATCTCGCAGGTCGAGGTCAAACGTGATCCGCGCGACGGCCGCGATTACCTCATCGAGGTCAACCCCCGATCGTGGCTCTGGATCTCCCTGGCCACCGCGGTGGGAGTCAACATCCCCGAAGCCGCCGTTCGCGATGCCGCGGGCAGTCCCCGCCAGTGGCCGGAGGGGCACCGCAGCGACGTCCGCTGGGTGCTGAGTGCCAAACACTTGGCGGCGAGCGTCGCCGAGGTGCGGCGCGGTGGCGCTCGGGCCGTAGCCCACACGCTGCGCCCACCGATCGTCGACGGTGTCGTCTCACTCACCGACCCGAAACCGGGGATCAGCCAACTCCGGCGCATGATCCGGAGGCGGGCCTCGTGAGCACGGTACGCATTCACATCGACGGGTCGTGCCGCCCCGCGTTCGTGCCGCGCGCACGGTGGGTGTGTGAGGTGCTGATGGACGGTCTGGGACTGACGCCGGAGTTCACCGAGGGCGACGGCGACATCGTGTACGCGCCCACGCGCCCGTCGGCGGGAATCTGGATCCCCATGCAGCACGATGCGCAGGAATGGTTTGAGGGACCGGGGGCTTTCCCCAGCGCTGCGGTCCACTACGCGACCGGGCTCACCCTCCTCTTCCCGCCGTGCGCTGCGGCCGAGTCCATTCCCGGTGACCTCGTGGCAAGTGCCTTCTATCTCTTGGCCCGATGGGATGAGTACCGCGTGGCCGATCGCGATCGGTTCGGACGGCTGCCCTTCGCACGAAGTGCGTTCGGGGTCATCGAGGGTCTCGACATCGAGGATCCGGCCGTCGAGGGCTACCTCGCCACACTGCGCCGGGCCCTCGCCCGTCCCGACCCCACCGCGTGGACCGTGTACTTGACCCACGACATCGATCGCATCCGTCGTCGTACCCCCAAGGGTCTTGCCCGGGCGGTTAAGCACAAGGGTCTGGGTGCGGTGCGCGACCTCACCGGTCACGACCCTTGGAACAACCTCCCCGACCTCCTTGAGACGACGTGGCGACGTGGGCTGCGCGCCACGGTGTTCCTCATCGGGCGTAACGCACACACGCGGGACGGCACGCCGCGGCGGACGTATGAGCGGCAGCGGCAGAGTCTGGCCGCCGCCGTCCATGCCGCGGGCGGGGAGGTGGCGCTGCACGCGGCGTTCGCGTCGTCGGAGAGCGGGGAGGCGCTTCGCGCCGAACTCGACGTGCTGCGACAAGAGGCTGGCGACGTGCGCGGCGTACGCTTCCACTACCTGCGATTCCGCTACCACGACACCCCGCTCCGGGTGGAGCGCGCCGGGCTCGGTTACGACGCCAGCCTAGGATTCAGCGAGCGACCTGGGTTCGCCGCTGGCTACGCGCGGCCGTTCCGTCCGTGGATCGTGGGTGAGGAGCGTGCGGCGAACATCGTCCTCGTGCCTCTGGCGGTGATGGACACCACCCTGCACGCACACCTCGGGCTGACGGCCGACGAGGCCCGGGAGAGGGCCCTCACGGTGCTCGACGTGGTGCGTCGCGTCGGGGGACGCGTGGCGCTGCTCTGGCACAACACATACCTGGCCGACGATCGAGCGCCGGGCTACGGGCGCCTGTGGGAGGAACTCCTCGACGAACTGCAGGCCCGTGGTGCGACCATGGGTCCGATCTCCCCGGATGCCCCCGCCCCGGGTGCTCGGCTCGACGGCCGTCGCGTGGTGCACATCACCAGCGTCCACCGTCCCCGCGACGTCCGCATCTTCCACAAAGAAGTTCAGGCGCTCGTGGCGGCCGGCGCCGAGGCGTCGGTTCTGGCCCTCGACACACCCGTCCGTCGTCGTCGTCGCGTTCGCGCCGGGTGGGATCTCATGCGCCGCGCGCGAACGATGAACGCCGACGTCTACCACGTGCATGACCCCGAGTTGCTGCCGGCGGCCATGTGGCTGCACCGGGTCACGGGTACGCCGGTGGTCTACGACGCCCACGAGTACCTGGGCGAGACGGTGCGCACCAAAGGGTGGATCCCCGGCCCGCTCCGGCGCCCGCTGGCTGCCGTGGCAGCGGCCGCCGAGCGCACCGCGGCTCGCCGTCTGAGCGGCGTGGTGACGGCGAACGAGGACCTGGCCGCGAGGTTCGCGGGAGCCGGCTGCACCGCCGTGAGCGTAACAAACAGTCCGTGGGCCGATGCCTTCGGCGAGGCCGCCGCGCCCGAGGACGGCCTCGTCGTGTACATCGGCGGCCTCGGCCCGCTCCGGGGTCTGCCCCTCATGCTCGAGGCCTTTCCGCGCGTCGGCGTCGTCGGTGCCCGCCTTCTCCTCGTCGGGCCCGGTGACCCCGGTGACCTGCCACCGAACGTGGAGCACATCGCAGCGGTGGACCACTCCGAGGTCCCCGGCCTTCTCGCACGGGCAGCCGTCGCGTGGATTCCCCTGAGACACCACGGCAACTACGACCGCGCCGTGCCCACGAAGTTGGTGGAGGCCATGGCCATGGGCCGTCCCGTGGTCGCCAGCGATCTCACCCGGATGGCGGCGATCGTGCGCACCGTCGGATGCGGCATCGTGGTACCCGCTGACGACGCGGACGCCCACGCGGAGGGCATCCGCACGCTGCTCCAGGACCCGGTGCGCGCGCGCGCGATGGGCGATGCGGGACGGCGCGCCTTTCTGGACGGCCTGACGTTCGAACGCGAGGCCGACGCACTCACGTCGTTCTACGCCGAGGTGCTCGGCTAATGGCCCGCGTGCTCTACGTATCGCAGTACTTCGTGAGTGCCGACCAGCCGGGTGGAGTACGCCACTGGCAACACGCCCGCGCTCTGGCACGCGCCGGTCACGACGTGACGGTGGTCACGTCATACGTGCAACACAAGGAGCGCGTCATCCCCGAGGAGTTCCGGGGGAAGCGCATCGTGCACACCCGGGAAGACGGCCTCGACGTCATACGCACCTACTCCACGCCGGGCTACGGACGCGATCTCCGGTCACGCATGGCGAACTACGGGACGTTCGCCATGTGGTCCTTCCTCGCCGAAGCACGCCTACCACGACCCGACGTGGTGGTGGCGTCATCCCCCTCGCTGCCCGCCGCCGCCGCGGCCGCCGCACTTGCACAGGCCCGGCGTAGCCGGTTCCTGCTGGAGATCCGCGATCTCTGGCCCGACTCGGCGATCGCCATGGGGCTCGTCGGCAACCGCGCGATCATCGCCGCTGCTCGGAAGCTCGAGCGGTACTGCTACCGGCGTGCCGACCACATCGTCGCACTCACGGGGGGCATCCGCGACAGCATCCTTTGCACGGGGATTTCTGCAGATCGGGTGAGCCTGATCACGAACGGAGTGGACCTCGACGTCGTCCCCGATCCCGACGTGCCCTCCGGGATGGACATCCCGGAGGGCACCTTCGTCGCCATGTACGTGGGGGCCCACGGCACGTACTCATCACTCGGAACCGTGCTCGAGGCGGCCCACCTCCTGCGCGACGACCCGGGGATTCGCATCGTGTTCGTGGGTGGTGGCGACCAGAAGCCCGCGCTTCTCGCGCAGGCGGCCGCGGGGGATCTCCCCAACGTGGTGTTCGTGGACCCCGTGCCCAAGCGCCAGGTACCCACCTACCTCGCGGCGGCGGACCTCTGCCTGCTGCCATATCAGGACCGCGCGCTGTTCGCCGGGGCACTGCCGAACAAGGTGTTCGACTATTTGGCTGCCGCGCGTCCCATCCTGGCGGCGGCACCTCGTGGGGAGCTCACGGACCTCGTGGACCGCACGGGCTGCGGCTGGGTAGTGCCGCCGGAGGACCCGGCGGCGATGGCGGTGGCGATTCGCGGTGCGGCGGACCACCGCGACGCCGCGCGCGCGCGCGGCGAGGCCGGACGCGCGTACGCCATCGCCGAATACGACCGCGCGGCGTTGGCCGCGCGCTTCGTGGCCATCGTCGACGAACTCGCGGCGGGTGGCGCAGGTCGACGACGATGACGCGTCCTCGGTCGCACCACGACGGGCCGCTCCGCTACCGTGGAGCCGACGTGCAGGACACCGTTCCCGAAACACCGGCGACCCCGGCCCCGGACGTCCGTCCGGTGGGGGGAGCCGCCAAACGCGCCGTCGACCTCGCGGTCGCGGTCCCCGCGACGATCGCGCTCATCCCGGTCATGGCGGCAGTCGCTCTGTGGGTGCGCCTCGACTCCCATGGACCCGCGGTGTTTCGTCAGCGACGCGTGGGCGCATTCGGACACCCGTTCACGGTCCTCAAGTTCCGCTCCATGACGGTGGATGCCGAGACCACCGGTGCCGGACTCGCAGTGAGTGCCGACGACGAGCGCATCACCCGTGCCGGCCGCATCCTGCGTCGGCTCTCGCTCGACGAACTGCCCCAACTCATCAACATCATCCGTGGCGAGATGAGCATCGTGGGGCCGCGACCCACCGTGGCGTCGCAGGTCGTACGCTACGACGACGTTCAGCGTCGTCGCCTGCTCGCGCGGCCCGGCCTGACTGGCCTGGCCCAGATTCGCGGCCGAGCGGCTATCCCATGGTCGCAGCGCATCGCCCTCGATGTGCACTACGTGGACAACTGGAGCATGGGTCGTGACCTGCGCATCCTCGCTGAGACGGTCCGCGTGGTGCTGCGCGGAGAGGGTGCGTACCGTAGGGACGCGGGTGGCTTCGATCTCCGGGAGCGGACACATGAGTAACCACCCATCGGTCCTGCTCACCTGTGCGGGCCAGCGCGTAGACATCGTGCAGGCGTTCCAAGCCGCCGTGGCACGACGCGGGGAGGGTGGACGCGTCATCGTATCCGACCTCGACCCGCTCTCGCCGTCGCTGATTACCGCCGATCAGGTGGTACCCCTGCCCGCCGTGGACGACCCCGGCTATGGCGCTGGTGTTGCCGAGGTGGTCGCGCGTGAGCGCGTCGGCGCCGTGATGCCACTGACCGACTTCGACCCCGTCATCCTCGCCGACGCCGCGCCCCTCGTGGCGACGGCGGGCGGCATGGTGTTCCTGCCATCCCCCGAGGTGGCGGCGGGCTGCCAAGACAAGTGGACCTGCCATGAGATGCTCGTGGCGGCCGGTCTTCCGTCGCCCCCTACCTGGCTCGTGGGCGAGGTGGACGACACCACACTGCCGTTCCCGATAATGATCAAGCCCCGCATCGGCTTCGCCGGGCGGTGGATCCATCGCTGCGAGGACCCGGCGGAGCTCGCCTTCTTCCTCTCGCGCACCCCGATGGCGAGCGTGCTGCAACAGGCCCTTGCCGGCGAGGAATTCAGCATCGACTGTCTCGCCTCCCCCGACGGACGTGCGATCGGCGCCATCCCCCGCTCGATGCTGCAAAGCAAGGGTGGTGAGCAGATCAAGGGCGAGACGCTCGACGACCCGCAGCTCGTGGACTTGGCCCGTCGCACCATCGAGGAGTTGCGACTGGTGGGACCCTGCACCATTCAGTGCTTCCGTGACGGCGACCGGGTCCTCGGCATCACCGATATCAACACCCGTTTTGGCGGGGGGTTCCCGCTGCCCCACGCCGCAGGCGGTGACTACCCCTTCCTCATCCTCGCGATGGCCGCAGGGGAGGACGTCTCACCGCGACTGGGAACCCATAGGGCGGGCGTCGTGATGACACGCTTTCTGTCGGAGCACACCCTCGTGCGCGATGGAGACCGGTTCACCGCGCTGAACGAAACCCCGAAGGAGGCGATAACAGGTGGCATCTGACCGCGAGATCACCCTCCACGACGTCTGGGCCGCTATCTGGCGCGGCAAGTGGATCGTCGTGCTCACCACGGTCGTCGCAGCCGCCATCGCGCTGGCGTTCACGTTCGCGGGTGACGCCACCTACACCGCATCGTCCAAGGTCTACCTCGGGCAAGCCACCACGATGGTGGGGAACATCGCCTCGACCGCCGGGACGAATCCGCTCACGGCGGCCACGATCCTGCAGGGTGATGACGTCGTCGCGGCCGTCTCGCAGGCAAGCGGCTTCTCGGAGGCGGCGGTCCGGAGCGCGGTGACCATCTCCGTGCCACGGGCGCCCGGAACGGTCTCCACGAACCAGCCTGCCGTCGCAACCATCACCGTCACGACGACGGACGGCAAGGACGCCGTCGCGCTCGCCAACGCCTACGCCCAGGTGGCGCTCACCGACGCCAGCGGCGGGTACAACGCGGTCGAGAGCACGCTCACAACACAGATCACGGGGCTCGTGGCCGAGGAACGACGTCTCCAAGGGCAACTGCGGGGTGGCAGCGGGGGGTCGGCAACGACCGCCCAGCAACTGGCGGACCTGCGCGAGCTGCTCACCACGTCCCAACTGCAGTTGGCGCGCGTGCACCAGATCGAAGCACCGGCCATCGTGACGCTCGCGCGTAGCGCGTCGTCATCCGGCAGCGCTCCGAACCGCCTGCGCACCGCCATCACCGGCGGTGTCATCGGCCTTCTGGTGGGTATCGCCGTTGCACTGGGAATCGGTGGCGGGCTGCGCCGGAGCGCGCGGTCCGAATAGGCGCGGGGATCGCGTGCGGCTGATACCGCGCTCGCCGGGGGCCGTCGCGTGGACCATCTCGGGCGCCTGCGTCGCCCTTGCCCTCGCGCTGGTGGCGGTGCTTCTGCTCTCGGGAGGCCTCGATGACGGCGACCAGCTGGGTACCCCGACGGGCTTCGACAAACAGATAACGACCACGCCGACCGAGGGAACCGACCGGTGGCCCGAGTACGGATACAATTCTGAGCGCACCCGCGCCAATCCCGACCTCCACCTCCCCCCGCCCTATCGGACCCTCTGGAAGCGGGATCTCGGATCGCTGCTCGAGTTCCCACCGGTCATCGCTGGCGGACGCAGCTTCGTGGGCACCAACAAGCGCCAGGCCTATGCGCTCGATATCCGTACCGGACGGGTTCTCTGGCGTCGCAAGCTCACCGGTCGCTCCGCGGCGTCGCCCGCTATCGCCGGGGACCTCGTGCTCTTCACCACCATCAACGGGTTCGTGGAGGCACTCCATCAGGATGACAGCCAGGTCGCATGGCGCCGGGACGTGGGCACATCGACCGAGTCGTCCCCGCTCATCGTGGGTCACCGCGCTTACGTGGGGACTCTCGGTGGGCTCATTCTGTGCATGGACTGGCGGAGTGGCAAGCTGCTCTGGACTGCCCGTGCCACGGGCGAGGTGAAGTCGAGCCTCAGCCGGTCCGGCGACCACGTGATCGTGGGGGACTACGGCGGGCGGATCTCCGCCCTCGCAGGAACCACCGGGCAGCGAAAGTGGCGCACCACCAGTCCCGGACGATTCATCATCGGCCCGGGGGCCTTCTACGGTAATCCGGCGGTCGCCTACGGGCGTATCTACGCGAGCAACGTCAACCGGCGGGTCATCGCCCTTGATGCCGCCGATGGGTCCGTCGTCTGGGTACGGGTGCTCGGCGGCTGGGTGTACTCCAGCCCCGCGGTGAGCGATGAGACGGTGTACGTGGGCAGTTACGACAAGCGGCTCTACGCGCTGTCGGCCATCACCGGCGACGTGCGGTGGTCATTCGACGCGGGTGAGCGCATCGCCGGGTCGCCCACGGTGATTGGTGACCTCGTGTGGTTCTCCACGCTCGCGAAGAACCCCCATCAGGGACGCACCATCGCGCTCAACACCGCAACGGGGCGTATGGTCGTCACGATGCCCGGCGGGCGGTACACGCCGGCCGTTGGCGTGGATGGTGTGCTGATCATCACCGGCGTACGCACGCTCCAGGGGTTGGCGCCCCTCCGATGAGTATCCGGCAGGTCGCCCGCGCGGCAGCCGTCGTCGCGATCTTCGGAATCCTGTCCCGGGTCCTCGGCTTCGTGCGCGAGATCGTTCTCGCCGGGGTATACGGCGCCACGGCCGCCACCGATGCGCTCGTCAATGCCCTCTTCGTGGTTAACACCGTGGCCGCCGTACTGCTCTACGTGCTCACGACCCTGCTGATCCCCGTGTTCCAGCAGGAACGCGAACGGTCCGGGACCCACAGCGCGTGGGGGCTCCTCTGGGCCATCACCGGATGGGGCGGCATCGTGCTCGTCGTCCTCACGACGGTGATCGCGATCGTCCCCGAAGCCCCCATCTGGCTCTTCGACATGGGCCCCGAGCGGGCCGTCGTCGCATCCGACCTGCTGCGGGTCATGGCGCCCGCGCTCATGCTGCAGGGCTTCTCGGCCATCTTCACCGCCATCCTGCAGGTGCATGGTCGCTTCGCCGGACCCGCCGCCGTGGGCGTGGCATTCAACGCGGGAATCCTGACCGGCGTGATCGTCGGTGTCGGGAGCCTCGGCATCACCGCCGCCGCCTGGGGTGTCAGCCTCGGTGCACTGCTCCAAGTGGCCCTGCAACTGCCGCAGTTCCTGCGCGAAGCCCGCGGTGGTGGAGGAGTGCGCCTGACCCTTTCGCACCCGCGCCTCGGAGCGACGGTCGTACTGGCCATCCCCGTACTGGCGGCGTCGATCCTGCAGCAGATCAACTCCTTCACCGACCGGTTGTTCGCCTCATCGCTCGAGGCGGGTCGGAACGCCGCGCTCTCCTTCGCCAATGCGCTTGGATCCGCGCCCCGCACGGTTCTCCTGTTTCCCCTGCTCGTACCACTATTTCCCCTCATCGCACGGTACGCCGCCGAGGGGCGTCGTGACGACACCGTGGCGGCATTCCGCCGGGCCGCCGGAATCCTCGCACTCGTCGCGATTCCCATTTCCGTCTTCATGATCATCGGGGCATCCGAGATCGCCCAGGTGGCGTTCGGTCGCGGACAGTGCGACACGGCCTGCGTGGCCGAAATCTCCGCCCCACTGGGATTCTATGGAATCGCCGTGTGGGGCAACTTCATCGGCTATCTCCTCAACCGCACCCTCTCCGCGGGCAACCACACCCGCGAGATCGTGGTGGCCACCGTCATCACCGTGGTGCTCACCATCGGGCTGGACCTCCTGTTCCTGCGTCCGCTCGAGCAGGCCGGCCTCGCGCTGGCCAGCGCAATCGCGGTGTACATGAACACGGCCATCACCCTCTGGATGCTCCGGCGTCGTACCCCCGAACTGTCACTGCGCCACCTCGTAACCCAGCAGGGCCGCATCCTTACGGTGGCACTGGTGGCGGGAGCCGTCGCTCTCGTCCCGGCCGTCCTCATGCCCACCGATTCCCGCACCTTCTGGGGGGCGGCCCTCTGGCTCGTGGTCGTGGGCATCGTCGGCGGTACCGTGTTCACCATCCTCGCGCGGTTTCTCGCACCCCGTGAGTTCGCCGACGCGCGGACCGCCCTTCGTAACCTGACCATTGCGCGTCCACGAGGCCCCTCGGCCTCGGCCTGACCATGAGCACCCGGCCCGACCCCCGTGCGCGTCCGGATCCGCTCGGTAACCGACTGCGACGGGCGGCTCGTGACCTGCGGCGCTCCACGACACACGACCGCGCCCTCACTGCGGCCGGGGTGGGCGCGCTCATGCTGCTCGGCGGCCTCATGCGTGCCTGGGCACTGGGAGGGCTCAGCTTCGCGTACGGCGCCGATGACGCGCGGTACGTAGCGGTGGCACAGAACCTCGCCGGTGGCGTCCTGCCCGATGGTGATGCCGAGTGGTTTGGTGCGCGGGTCGTGCTGCTCTGGCCCGTCGCCCTTATCTTCCGCCTGATTGGGGCCAACGATGTCCATGCCATCGCGTGGCCCTTTGCTTGCTCCCTCATCTCGATTCTCGCTACGTTTCTGATCGGCCGGGAACTCGCCTCACGACGAGTGGCGCTCGTGGCCGCAGGCATCGTCGCGGTGGCCCCGCTCGAGGCGATCTGGGCCACCCATCTCCGTCCGGATGCGATCATGCCGGCCTTCATCGCCCTGTCGATCTGGGCAGCGCTGCGTGCACGGCGATCCGAGCACGCCGGTCGGTGGATCGTCGCGGCGGGCGGTCTGCTGGGTGCGGCATGGGCCACCCGTGAGACGGCGCTTGTCATGGCCCCCATCGTCGTGCTCGCGGCCTGGCCGGTGCTACGACGTGGCGGACGTGGGTGGGCGCGGCTGGTGGGCGGCATCGCCTTCATCCCGCTCTTCGAGGTGACCGTCTTCGGGCTCGCCGGACGTCCCCTCTGGCCCCTCCTGGCCACGCCCAGTGCGGGGTCCTTCCGGTCGCCCCTCGACGGATGGGAGGCCACACAGTCGTACATCGGCCTCGCGGTCAACGCCGTGGTACACGTGGGGTCCCCGCTCCTGCTTGCCCTCCCGCTTGTACTCGTGGCAGTCGCGGTCGCCGTCCAGCGACGCGTGGCGGCGGCGACCGTTCCGGGCGTGTGGCTTGCCGTCGGCGCCCTCTACCTCGAGATCGGTACCCTCATCAGCGTGGATAAGCCGGTGCGGTTCCTGACTCTCCTCACCGTGCCCGTAGCTCTGTTGGTGGCGATCGCACTCGATGGACGCCTGATCGCACTCCTCGTGCCACTGGTGGCCATCGTCACGGTGCTGGCGGTGACACCGCGGCTGGCGGGTGGCTACCGAAACACGAACGTGATGCTGGTGAGCGCAGTGGCCGACGCCATGCGCGACCTACCGCGCGCGCCGATCCTCACTGCCGATTACATCTGGTGGGCCAAGCTGAATGCCTTCCTGCCGTCGGGGCGGCTACCGGTTGCGCGCACCACGGACGGCGCCCATCTCGACTCCGAAGGCCGACGGGCGGCACGCAGACTGGACCCCCTCCCGGTTGTCTCCGCGTACCACGGCGGATATGTGGTCACGGGTCCGGTGCGCGAGACCCGTGCCTGGCCCGACAACTGGCATGTCGTCCGTGAGACCATGCGCACACAGGTCCCCTGGAACCACCTTGAGCCGGTGGTACGCGTGGGTCGCGCAACGGTATGGCGGTGGCCGTCGTGACCGCCGCGATTGATGGGGTGATCGTGAGCCATAACGGCGGCCACGACCGTGCCGTGGCCAGTGCACTCGTGCAGGACCTCCGTCCCACGGGCGTCGTCGTTGACGACGCCGCGACGGAACCGGCGCCCGTGAGCCCCGCCCTGGGGGTGGGAACCCGGACACCCATCGCAACCCGCCCGACGACGCTTCCGTTCGATGCTGTGAACACCTCAATGAGAGCGGTGGTGGTCATCCCGGCACGGAACGAAGCGCCGTCAATCGCGAATGTGGTTACCGGGGTACTAAATGCCCTGCCGGATACCCGCGTCGTCGTCATCGATGACGCGTCGCGTGATGCAACGGCGCGAGCGGCGGCGGCGGCGGGCGCGGATGTGCTCTCCCTCGCGTCGCACACCGGCTACGCCGCGGCACTGCGCGCAGGCTATGTCGTCGCGCTTGCGGACACGCCCGACGTAGTACTGCAACTCGACGGCGATGGACAGCACCGCCCGTCGGACCTTCCCCGGCTGATGGCCGCGCTTCCCGGTTGCGACATGGTGCTGGGATCCCGTTTTCTCGGACCCTCCCCGGGGTACACCATTCCCCCACTGCGCCGGGCGGGCATCGCCGCGTGTCGATGGATGACCTCCGCGGTCGGCAGCCCACCACTGACCGATCCGACCTCGGGTCTCCGTGCCCTCAGCCCACGCGTCGCAGCGGGTATCGCACGCGACGGGTTCCCGTCGGGCCTCACCGAGATCAGCCTGCTCATCCATCTGCACCGGATGGGGATGCGCATCACGGAAATCCCCGTATCCATGCTGCCCTCGACGGGTGACTCGATGCACTCCGGCCTTAGCGGTGGCGCCAACTTCGTACGTATCTCGTGGGCCGTCCTCGGGCTCGCGGCCCGTCGCAGCCCGCTCCTCCGAGCGGCATCCGACCTCCCGGGCGTGGGTGAAGCCTCGGCCGCTTGTAAAGACATTGTGTGAAAACGACCTGCTCAGTGTCTACTTTCGTGGAAATCCGCCATATTTTCTGAGTGGCATTCCGCTCCATTTCGTCCCGACTGGTTATCGGCGCCCTCGGCGCATGCCTTCTGATGGCGCCGGGCGCCCTCGGCGCGACGGACAAGGCGAAGGCGGGCAAGACCGCCGCGCCGGTGCGCCTCGTGCCGCCGACAAAGACAACCGAGGCCGTTGTACGCGGTGGCAAGGGGAACACCCCGGTGACACCATCGAATCCGATGCTGCCCGCGGCGCCCGGGAGCGGGGCGGGCGGTAACAGCGGGGCGGGCGGTAACAGCGGGGCGGGCGGTAACAGTGGGGCGAGCGGTAACAGTGGGGCGAGCGGTGGCATGGTCACGGTGGCACCGGTGGCACCGGTGGCACCGGTCGCACCCATTCCCAAGGGCGTCGCGACCGCCGGACTCGCCGCCGGATCGGGAACGGTCGAAATCCGCGAGTACGTGGACCTCGGTGAACTGGACGATGCCGCTGCCCACCAGGCAGTGGTGCCAACCCTCCTCGCCCAGATCGCCGCGAAGCGGCTCGGGTCAATGGTTCTGTGCCCACTCGTGATGGGCCGTGATTCCAACAGCATCGAGGCGGCGGGTGCCATCATCGCCGCGTCGCGCCAGAACCGCGCGTGGGAGATAGCGGCCCATCTCGCACGTGCGCGTATCACGCAATCGGGCGACTGGCTCACGCCCACTTCGCTGTCCGCCATCGCACAGTTGATCCGTGGGCTGTCAGTGGCCCGGTTCAGCCGCGAGGCCGCCGGGCGAACCGTGTATCTGGATCTCAACACCATCCGGAAGGAAGCCCAGGCCGCAAAGGTCACGCGCACACCGGTGTTCGTCATCAAAGGTCCTTCGGGAACCCGCATCGTTATCACCCCAACGAGCGCCGCCGAGGTGCTGGGCGCGATCCAGGCGGTCCGCTAGCACTCCGAGGGAGTGCGATAGCCTCCGCGCGATGCCGACCGCACTCGTCACCGGCGGAGCCGGGTTCCTCGGCTCCCACCTCTGTGATCGTCTGCTCGCCGACGGCCAGCGAGTCATCTGCGTCGACAACCTCGACACCGGGACCCTCGAGAACATCGAGCACATCCGGTCGGGCGACTTCCTGTTCATCGAGCACGATGTCACCCAGCACCTCGAGATCGACGAGGCTATCGACGAGGTGTTCCACCTCGCATCGCCGGCGAGTCCCATCGACTACCTGCGAATGCCGCTCCACACGCTCAAGGTGGGGTCGTACGGGACCCACAACGCGTTGGGTCTGGCCAAGAGGCACCGAGCACGCTTCCTGCTGGCGTCCACCAGCGAAGTGTACGGCGATCCACAAGTACACCCCCAGAGCGAGGACTACTGGGGGCACGTCAACCCCATCGGGCCGCGCGGTGTGTACGACGAGGCGAAACGCTACGCCGAGGCCCTCACGATGGCCTACCACCGCCAGCAGGGCGTGGACACGCGCATCGTGCGCATCTTCAACACCTACGGGCCGCGCATGCGGCCCAAGGACGGCCGTGCCATTCCCACGTTCCTGCGCCAGGCCGCCGACGGCGCGCCCATCACGGTGTTCGGCGACGGTAGCCAGACGCGGTCGTTCTGCTTCGTCACCGACCTAATCGACGGCTTGGTGCGACTCATCCGCAGCGACGAGCATGACCCAGTGAACATCGGTAACCCGGAGGAGTACACCATCCTCCAGCTAGTCGAGGCGGTGCGGGCCGCAACGGAATCGTCGTCGCAAATCGTCTACGAGGGTTTGCCTCAGGACGATCCTTCGGTGCGCCAGCCCGACATCACCCGTGCGCGGTCCCTTCTCGGGTGGGAACCCACGATTGGGCTCACGGAGGGCCTGGACATAACACTCCAGTCCCTCGGTACCCGCGCTCGATCCACGCGCACCTGACCGATTGATGGCGACGGCGGCAGTCCTCGCCCGTGGCCTCTGCAAGGCCTATGGCGATCGAGTGGCAGTCGACGGTATCGACCTGCGGGTGGAACGCGGTGAGTGCTTCGGGTTTCTGGGGCCCAACGGGGCCGGCAAGACGACGATCATGCGCATGTTGTCGTGCCTGTCGTCCCGTGACGCCGGTGATCTCGCGGTGCTTGGCCTCGACCCCGATCACGACCCGACGGCCCTCAAGGCCCGTCTCGGGGTGGTACCGCAGGAGATCAATCTCGATCTCGAGTTGACCGTGCTTCAGAACATGCTTGTGTACGCCCGCTATTTCGGCATCCGGCGCACAGACGCGCGGGAACGGGCTCATGAATTGCTCGCCTTCGTGGGGATCGGCGATCGTGCGGACGACGCCGTGCACCAGCTCTCCGGCGGAATGAAACGTCGTCTCCAGATCGCACGGGCGCTCATCAACGACCCCGAGATGGTGCTGCTTGACGAACCCACTACCGGGCTCGATCCACGGGCGCGGCGGCTTGTGTGGGAGCGCCTTCGGGACCTTCGCGCCCGCGGTACCTCCGTCATCATCACGACCCACTACATGGATGAGGCCGAGCGACTCTGCGACCGCCTAGTGGTCATCGACCGCGGGACCATCGTGCGAGAGGGGTCACCCGCACAACTCATACGCGACGACGTCGGCGCGGAAGTGCTCGAGATGCGCGTTCCCTCCGGCCTCGCCACTGCTGTTGCCACGATCGCCAGCCCGCGACACATGGTTCTGGATGACATGGTCTGGGCGTTTGGCGACAGCGCCGCCACCATGGGGCGTCGCGTACGGGCGAGCGGAATCCCGGTGGACATCATCGCCGAGCGGCGTGCCACGCTCGAAGATCTGTTCATCGTCCTCACCGGCCACTCCCTTGGGGACGGCGCGCTCGAGGACTAGACCGCGGGGGTCGGGGGCGTCGGGGGAGCGCCATCCCCTGCCCACGGGACAGGTCGCCCGAACCTGGCCGCGAGCCAGATACCCACTCCGTAGAGAAGGATCTGGGGCACCATGAGAAGGAGCATGCTCGCGGGGTCGCCGCCCGGCAGGACCGCCGCCACGGCGGCGATGACCACGATGGCGATCCGCCAGCCCCGGCGGAACTGCCCCGCGCTCACGATTCCCATGCGCGCGAGTGCAACCATCGCGACGGGGATCTCGAAGACGAGACCACCGGCGAACATCATGGTGAGTGCGAACGAGAAGTACTCGTTCGCACGAAGCGCGACGGTGAAATCGCCTCCCGCGAATCCCAGCAGCCACTGGAGGGCAACGGGAAGCACGAGGACGTATGCGAAGACCACCCCGCCCAGGAACAGCGCTGAGACCCCCGCGACGATGGCGAGCATCGTCCTCCGGGTCTGCCGCCCGACGGCCGGGAGAACGTAGGCGTACATCTGGTAGAGCACAATCGGCAGGGTCACGAGTATCGATGCACCGGCCACCACGGTGATGGTGACGAGGAACGGCTCCGTGGGTGACAGCGCGAGGAGAGTCCGATACTCGGGCGACAGGGGGTCGAGCAGGATGTCGAAGAGGCCCTGATGAAACGTGTACAGCACCCCGAACGCGACCACGAGTGCGGCGGCGGCGATTGCAAGCCGTACCCGGAGTTCCGAGAGGTGCTCGACGATGCTCAGGTGCTCGTCGGGTGCCGCCCTACGGAGGCGAAACCGCCCAGGGCCGCGCGTCATGCGAGCTACCGCTCGATGAGAGGCGCGTCACCGCTCACCACGATGCCGTCCAGCACGTCGGGGGACGCCGTCGGGTGCTCCGGGGGACCCGCCGTAGCGGTGGTCACCGGGTTCGTCGGTACCGACGAACCCGTTCCGGTCGCACCCTGCTCGGCGGCCGACTCGTCCCCGGGGTGCCCGTTGATGGCGGCCTTGAAGTCGCGGATTCCCTTGCCCACCGCGCGGCTGAACTGCGGCAGTCGACTCGGGCCGAGCACCAGCACAGCGATGACCAGGACGATAACGAGCTGAATGGGGGAGAGATCGAACATGCGGCATCGAAGGCTAGCCCTCTCTCAACTCTCCAACCAATCGAATCGGAGCGTGCGGTACGGTCCCCCGCATGCCGGATGATCCGCATTCCACGTCCGAGGATTACCTGATTCGCCAGATGCGCGACCAGGTGATCGACAACGACCTCGCGTTGATCCGGGCGATCAACACCCGTCTCACGCTCGTCGCACGCCTTCGCGCGTACAAGAAGGCCAAAGGACTGGCTTTCGTGGACCACTCCCGCGAGGAGTGGATGCACCGCTACCTGCAGGGGGCCAACCCCGGGCCCCTGTCGTCCGATGGACTTGGCGAGATCTACGGGCAGATCCTCGAACTGACCAAGCGCGAGACCGCGAGGGCCGCAAGCGAGGAGTGAGGGGTCACCTGCGGAAGATGGTCTCCCGGCGCCTCGGTGGGTCGGGCGCCTCGGTGGGTCGAGCTACCGGCGACCCGTTGCCTACCGATGCGCGGTGATCTCCCGCCCCATCCCGCCGGAGCAACCGTGGTCGGGGCAGTAACCACGCCATGCCGCAATGAACCGTCGCATTCGCTGACCGACGCTAGTCCGCGAAATCCTCCGGAGTCACGTGGTCGAGAAACTCCCTGAACTTCTCCACCATCTCCTCGGCGTTCTCGGGCTCGTTCTCGAACTCGATGGCGTTCTCGTCGAGGAGGGCGTCCACGGCGAAGATGGGGGCCCCCGTGCGCACCGCGACCGCGAGCGCGTCGCTCGGGCGGGCGTCCACCTCCACGTCCTGGCCCGCTGTGCTCAGGCGGATGAGCGCATAGAACGTGTTGTCGCGCACCTCCGTGACCGTGACGCGGGCCACCTCGGCCTGCAACTCCCCCACGAGACGGGTGATCAGGTCGTGGGTCATGGGCCGCGGCGATTCGTTGCCTTGCAGGGTGCTCAGGATCGCTGCAGCCTCCGCATGACCAATCCAGATGGGCAGAAACCGATTCCCGTCCGCGGTCTTCAGAAGCACTATTGGCTGCTTGCCAACCATGTCGAAACTGACGCCATAGATCACCATCTCGTGCATGGGACCGAGTGTAGCCACTGCCCGATGGGGGTAGTGCCCAGCCGGCCACCACGCGACCGGACGGTTCGGTACCCGGCCCGATGCGTCGCGGGATTTCCACAGTGGACGATGCCGCCTCCGGCGAGGTCGAATGGCGGCCGTGACGCCTCGGGCCGAGCCCGAGGTACTGCTATCGTCCTCTGCTGCGGGCGATTAGCTCAGGTGGTTAGAGCGCATCCCTGATAAGGATGAGGTCCCTGGTTCGAGTCCAGGATCGCCCATCATCGATCGCGGGAACCGGCCCCCGACCTACCGGTCCAGCCGATTCAGGGCGGCCACAACGGCGGCCTCGTCGGCGAAGATGATTTCGACCACCACCGTACCCTTGGCGGTGCTCCGCACGCGAACCGGGGCCTCAAACACCCCCGTGAAAACGTCGATTGCTTCGTCGGCGACTGCAGGCGCCACCCGTTCCGGGCGGCCGGACGTCGCTCCACCCTCGGAGTAGACGCGCGCCAGTCGTTCCGTGGCACGAACCGACAGGCCCTGCTCGCGCACCTGGTGGGCCACCTCCCGTCTCCGTCGGGGGCCGTCGGCCATGAGGATCGCACGACCGTGCCCCTCGCTCAGGTCACCACTCACCAGCATGGCCTGCACGTCGTCGGGCAGTTCGAGCAGGCGAATGAGGTTCGCCACCGACGACCGACTGCGCCCGATGGAGCGGGCGACCTCGGTCTGCGACTGCCCAAAGTCCTCCACCAGCACCGCAAGGGCCTCGGCGGTCTCCACCGGATTGAGGTTCTCGCGCACGAGATTTTCCACGAGGCCCACCTCGAGCCGCTGCCGCTCATCCGCTTCGCGTACCACGGCGGGCAGTTCGGTGAGCCCGGCCATCTGGGCCGCACGCCAACGACGCTCGCCGGCGATCAGCTCGTAGTTCCCTCCGCCGAGGGACCGGACGACCACCGGCTGGATCAGGCCCGTGGTGGCGATGGAGTCGGCAAGGGTCGCCAGTGCCCCGTCATCGCCGTGTTTACGCGGCTGCTGCGCGTTGGGGGAAATCCGATCGATCGACAGCACCATCAGCCCCCCACGGGCGGGTGCGGCGGCCGTCGCCGCATCGATTCCGCGGCCTCCCTCCGCAAGCACATCGCCGAGGAGAACGGAGAGCCCACGCCCGAGACGGGATGACGACTTCTCGTCAGCCACGATCCACGATCTCCCCGGTCACCTGAACATAGGCCTCTGCCGCGGCGCACTGGGGGTCATAGCGGATGACGGGCTCCCCAAACGAGGGCGACTCGGTGACCCGCACGTTCCTAGGGATAACTGTGGTGAACACGATCTCCGGAAAGTGCTTTCTCACCTCCGCGATCACCTCACCGCTGATGCGGGTGCGAGGGTCGTGCATGGTCATCACGAGCCCGCTGATCCGCAGACCCGGGTTGAGACGGGTTCGGACCTCGCCGACGGTGTCCATGAGCCGCGAGAGTCCCTCAAGGGCGTAATACTCGCACTGCACGGGCACAATCAGCCGCTCCGCCGCCACGAGAGCGTTCACCGTGACGAGGTCGAACGCCGGAGGGCAGTCGATGACGACGTAGGGCCACTCGGGCGAGCCCGCCGTGAGTGCCCGACGCATGAGGTCCTCGCGCCCCTCCCGTACCACCAACTCCACGGCCGCGCCCGCCAGATCGACCGTTGCGGGGATCAGATCGAGTCCGGGCACCACCGTGGGCATGGCCACGTCGCGCACCGGTACTCCGTCGAGCATGCAGTCGGCGATGGTGTGCGCATCGTGCGGTGGGCGCACGCCGCCCAGCACCCCGCTCGTCGCGTTGGCCTGGGGATCCGCGTCCACCAACAGCACCCGGTTGCCCGCCGCCGCGAGACAGGCGGCGATGTTGACGGCGCTCGTGGTCTTGCCCACGCCACCCTTCTGGTTGACCACGGCGTAGATCACGCGAGTGGTCGCTTCGCGGCCATCCCCGGCCGCCGGGGGTAGGTCTCGGGAGTGACGCCCACCTTGTGCCACACCGAGAAATGCCTGCTCACACCCGGAATCGGTGTGACATCAATGTCCGATAACCGGGCGAGACCAACCATCGCGCCGGCGCGGTCCGCCGTGGCCCCAGCGTCAGACTCACGACGACCCCGCCACGCCACTACCGCGCCGCCGTGCTCCACGAGGGGTGCGGCCGACTCGAGCACGACCGGCAAGGGCCCGAGCGCGCGGGCCGTTGCCACCGGAAAGGCTCCGCGCTCCGCGCGGGCGAGGGTCTCGCTGCGGTCCGCCACGACTCGCACATTAGGGAATCGCGCTGAAGCCCGCACAAGCCAGTCCGCCTTGCGACGTTCGCTCTCGACAAGGGTCACCGGGATCTCCGGCAGCGCCACTGCCAACACGAGACCAGGGAAGCCGCCGCCGCTGCCGATGTCCACAATGCCCCGTGCAGTAGCGATTTCCGGGACAAGAAGGCCGCTGAGAGAATCCACCACGTGAACGGACACTGCCTGGTCGAGATCGGTGACCGACGAGAGGTTCTGGGGCTCCGCAGCCATGGCGACGAGAAGGGCCGCCAACGCCATGGCAGTATCCACGGGCACCTCCACCCCCATGAGTCCGGAGCGCTCGATAATCAGATCGGCGGCGCGGTGGTTCGCATGAAGCGCCGTACCGGGCCCCCCCCGCTGGTGTTTCACGTGAAACGCTTCCCTGTTGCCCCCCCGCGGGTGTTTCACGTGAAACACCCGCGGGGGGTG
Source organism: Thermoleophilia bacterium (assembly GCA_009694365.1). Lineage (GTDB taxonomy): Bacteria > Actinomycetota > Thermoleophilia > Miltoncostaeales > Miltoncostaeaceae > SYFI01. The sequence continues at coordinate 76,760 of SHVE01000004.1, forward strand.
GGTGTTATTCGACCCCACGCGGCACGACCACCACACGACGGCGCGGGTCCTCGCCCTCGCTGCGCGTCTCGATGTCGGTGCGATCCGCCAGCGCCATGTGCACGGTCCGGCGATCGAGCGCGCTCATCGGATCGAGTTCGATCTCCTCCGAGAATTCCACGGCTTCCTGTGCGGCCTTCTGCGCAAGCCGCGTGAGCAACTCCGCGCGCTTGGCGCGGTAACCGTTGGCATCCACCACAACACCCCGGCGCTGGCCGTTCGGCTGGCGGCGAACCGCCTGGGCCGCGAGGACCTGGATGGCATCGAGGACCTCGCCGTCGTGTCCGATCAGCGCCTCGACGTCGTCTCCATCCACCCGGGCAACCAGACCGCCCTCGTCGGTGTCCTCAACTACCACGATGGCGGCGACCCCAAGTCCCTCGACCGCGGCGGTGACAACCTCTTCCAGAGCCACGCGACCCTGATCATGTCCGTTCACTTTCGCCTCTTCGGTGGCTTCTTACGACCTGCCGGCCGCGATGGGCCACCGGAAACCCCTTTGCGGGATTGGGGTACCCGTTTCGCGGATTCTGCCACCTGCGGAGCAGTTTCCGGAAGCACGGGTACGACCGGCAGATCAGCGGCGCTCTCGTCCTCCACCACATCCGAGCCGTCGGCCCCATGTGTGGCGGAGGGTTCCGCAACGGGTGATCTCGTCACCTTCGTGCTTCGACGCTGCGGAACCGCCCGCGCCACGACGGGGGCGTCATCCGCGGCCAGCACCCCGACGCTCTCAGCACCGCCGTCTACGTCGTCGTCGCTCCCAACACCGGCCTCGTCATCGGTACCCGTTGCCACCATGGCCTCGATTTCCGCCTCAATACGGCGCTTAAGCACCAGCTGCTGGCCGGCGGTCCACAGGTTGGTGGTGGCCCAGTAGATAACCAGCCCGGCCGGGACAGGAAACTGGAACACGAAAAAGACGATTCCCACCGGCATGAACCGCATCATCCAGCGCTGATTCTTGCTCATCGTCGGAGTCGCGGAGAGTTCCGACGAGATGAGCTGCGACAACGCGTACACGATCACCAGCGGCACCACGCCCCAGCCGATGTTGGTGAGCTGGTAGGAGATGTTGGGGATGACCCCCATGAATGACAGGTCCGTCTGGTCCTGGAAGTTCTGGTTTCGCAGCGTGTAATAGAGCGCGATGAAAACCGGCGCCTGGAACAACAGCGGCAGACAGGAGCCGAATGGATTGACGTCGTTCTGCTTGTAGAACTTCATCATCTCTTCCTGCAGCTTGGGCTTGTTGCCCTTGTGCTTCCGCTGCAGTTCCTTCATCTGCGGCGCCACTTCCTGCATGCGCCGCGCCGACTTGTACTGCTTTACGAACAGCGGCAGAAGGAGCATGCGCACGACCAGCGTGAGCATCACGATCGCCCATCCCCAGGTGAAACCGACCCCGTGGATGAAGTCGAGAGCCGCGCGGATGGGCGCTTCGAGAAGATCCAGTGGGTTCATCGGGAGCCGAACAGGGTCTGGTCAGCCGGGTGGTCCACGCCGCCCGCACTCCATGGGTTGCACCGGAGGAGTCGCCACCCCGCGAGCACGAAACCCCTGCTCACACCAAATATCCGGATCGACTCAACCGCATATTCGGAACATGTCGGATAGTACCGACAGCGACGAGGAAAGAGGGGCGACACCACCCGCTGGTACCCGCGGACGAACCGAATTGCGAGATCCCTCACTTGGCCCCCGAATCCGTGACGCGCCCCGCGAGTTCGGACAGCCGGTCCCCCAGCGCGCGGGATCCGCGCTCCTCCAGGTACTCGTGCGCGCCCGAGCGAGCGATCACTACATAATCCACCCCCGGAGAGAGCTCCCCTGCGATGCGGGTGAACTCCTCGCGCAGCACGCGTTTCACGCGGTTGCGCTCCACGGCTCCACCCACGCGCTTTCCCACCGACAGGCCCAGCCGCGGCAAGGGGCCCTCGCCGCGGTCGAATGCGTAGACCACGAGGTGTCGCCCCGCGGCGGACCTGCCGTGCCGGTAGATCGAGTCGAAATCGCCGGACCGGGTGACCCGGCTCCGCTTTCCTCGATGCGCGGTGCCCGCGTCGGGCACAGGGCCAGTACCTAGGCCGAGAGCCGGGTGCGGCCCTTGGCACGGCGGCGCTTGAGGATCGCCTGACCGGCGCGCGTCGACATGCGGTGGCGAAAACCATGGGTCTTGCTGCGCTTCCGCGTATTCGGCTGAAATGTACGCTTCACTTGCCTACTGCTCCTTGGGACACGGCCACGGGAATCGCCGAGGGTTTGACCCGCGGCACGACACGGAAACACTACCAAAGCGTCGCCGCGGGTCCACACCACGAACGGTTGAGGTGTCTCGACACCCCTTGCGTGGTGATCTGCCCTCGTTCATCCACAGATGTGGACGGATCTGTGGATAACTCACCTTTCCCCTGCACCTGCGGGTCTTCGCGTGCGCGCCTCGCGCCCTCGTCGTGTCCGACGACAACGAAATTCCCGCTCGCACGGATGCAGTTCATCCACAGCCCCCCCGGCGGGCCATCCTTGCCATCTCCCGTTGGTAACGTGCCGCCACCTCGATGAGCCCGCCGATTCCCGACAGCGACCGCGCTACTCCGCTCCATGGCACGACCTTCGTCGTGCGAGTCGCCGTCCACCGGGCAGTCCTCGAGCCGCCGGTCGTGACCGAACTCCGCGACATCACGCCGGCCGCCATTATCGAGGCAACCTTCTCGTACGTGGCCCAACTCTCGTCGGTTCCTCCCCTCGCGCTGCGCGAGGTGATCGAGAACCTCATCCACGCCGACTTCCGCGACGCCCTCGTCACCGTGCTCGATGGGGGTCGGACCGTGCGAGTGTCGGACCGCGGACCCGGTATCGCCAACCCCCGCCAGGCGATGGAGCCCGGCTACACCACCGCCGACGAGCAGATCCGCTCGGTTGTGCGCGGTGTGGGCTCGGGGCTCGCCTTGGCGTCCGGGCTGGTAGCGGCGGAGGACGGACTCCTGCAGCTCGAGGACAACCTCGGTGGGGGATGTGTCGTGACAATCGCCGTCACCGGGGGGCCGGTCGTCGAAGGGCCGGGCATCAGCGGCGCACCGAGCGACACACAGCGCCGCCTGCTTGCGCTGCTCTTGGAGATGGCTCCCGCACACCCCGAGACCATGGCCCGGGAGCTCGTCCTGCCCCTGGGAACGGTTGGCCGCGAACTGGTGCTCCTTGAGCACCGTGGCCTCGTCGCCCGTTTCGGTGACGGTGGGCGTGTGCTCACCGAGCGGGGCTCCACGATCGTCGCGACGCTCTTCTAGGCCATGGGCGCGTCCATTCCTCTCATTCACGACGCCAAGCAGCTTGAGGCCGTGTGGCAGCAGGTGCTCGAACGACTTCGCGGTGCCCTCAACGCCGCGACCTACAGCCTCACGTTTGAACGGGCTCGGGCCCTTGGATTCGACGCGGGACGGTTCCGTATCGGCGTGGAGACCGAGTTCGCGCGCGGTTGGATTGTGCAGCGCTATGTCTCGCTGGTGGGCGACGCCCTGTTCGAGGTCCTGGGTCACGATCTGGTCGTGGCAGTCGAGGTCGTTGCTCCTGACCCGGCGTCCTCTGTGCCCCCGGTCGCTGACCCCGCAGCCGTTCCGCCCGTGTCACCCGCCTCGGCGAAGCCGACTCCCCCCGCACCGGCGGCCGGGGCAACGTCTCGGCTGCAGAGCCGCTTCACCTTTGACGCCTTCGTCATCGGACCGAGCAACCGGTTCGCGCACGCGGCGGCCCTGGCGGTGGCGGAAACGCCGGCGCGCGCCTACAACCCGCTCTTCATCTACGGGGGAGTGGGGCTGGGCAAAACCCACCTTCTGCACGCCATCGGCCATTACACCGCCGAGAACCACCCCGGCCTCTCCGTGCGGTACGTCTCGGTGGAGACCTTCACGAACGAGTTCATCAACGCACTGCGCGACGGCGGTATTCGCACCTTCAAGGACCAGTACCGCAGCACCGACATCCTGCTGATCGACGACATCCAGATGCTGGAGGGGCGCGAGCAGACGCAGGAGGAATTTTTCCACACCTTCAACGCGCTACAGGAGAGTGGCAAACAGCTCGTCATCTCCAGCGACCGTCCGCCATCCGCCATCAAGACGCTCGGTGATCGGCTGCGGTCCCGCTTCGAGATGGGCCTCATCACCGACGTCCAGCCGCCCGACCTCGAGTTGCGCATTGCCATCCTGCGCAAACGGGTACTCACTGACGGCTATCAAATCCGCGACCCCGAGGTGCTGACCTTCATCGCGGCCCGGGTGTCGACGAACGTGCGGCAGCTCGAGGGGGCCCTGATCCGCGTGGTGGCAGCCTCGTCAATCTCCGGGCGTCCCGTCACCGTCGATCTCGCCCAGGAAGTCCTCGTCGATCTCTTCCCGGATGGCTCGGGTGAAGTCCGCATCGACCTGATTCAGGAGGCGGTCGCCCGCCACTACGGGATCACGCTCGGTGACCTCGTTGGAGACCGCCGCACCAAGCGCGTGGTGCTCCCCCGCCAGGTCGCTATGTACCTCGCACGGGAGATGACCGATGCGTCGCTCCCGGCCATTGGCAGAGCCTTTGGGGGTCGGGATCACACCACGGTCATCTACGCCGTTCAGAAGATCGCGAAACAGCTTGCGGACGGCGGAGACGTCTACGAGGCCGCACAGGCACTCACCTCCGCCCTCACGGCTCGCCGCACGGGTCCGACTCCGTCGTAACCCTCACCATCACCGGATATCACCTGCACCCGCAGTAGCGGCCTCCTGGCCACTGCCTGCCACCTGCACAGCGCATCATGCGCTGTGCAGGTGAGTGGAGCTCAGGGGATCATCTGCAGCAATTCACGAGCCACGCCTATTTGATGGTCTGGCTATTGCTGAAGATATGGGCAAAATGGTGGATCTGGCCCTTCTATTGGACATCGCATACAACGTAGCTGTCCAAGTTACACCAACCGGCATAACTCGGGTTGCCATAAGAATTCAGGATGCATGTGGGATAGCCATCGACGAAGGCTGATGGCGTGCGTACGGTAATGCTGGCGGCGGGGTATCGCATCGTGTTCGTCTGGGCCTTTTTCGCGTGCTTCGCAAGCTTGCCCTTCCCCTTGGCATACGTAGCCAATAGCGCTTCAGGCACCGCGGTCATGGTTGCCTGCAGCTTGGCAGTGCCGGGCGTGGCGGTGGGCGGGATGATCACCGGGGATGTCATCGTCGCGATGAAGGTCTTCTGCTTGCCACCTGAGGTGTAGGCGATCGCGACGTTCGGAGGGTCGGTGGCGAAGGTGTTCGTGCCCTTCTCCGACCACAGACCAACGAAGCTCCTCATCGAAAGCGTGCCCGCGTCACGAGCGGGTCGGTCGGTGAACCAGATCACCGGCTGCTTTGCCGTACGAATGGGCATGGTGAAGGTGTAGGTGCCGTCTTGGCCCTCGACCGGGGCCATCTGGGCGCTTTGGCCCTCGAGAACAAACAGCACCGAGACTTTCCTCTGTTTGGCGTGCGCGGTCTGCCCTGCCTCAGGCGCGGCCTGGGCAAAAGCGACTGGGGCGGCCACGGCAAGGACTGCGGCCGCGAGGGCGGTACGTGTGCGGGGGCGCATGGGGAGTCTCCTCAGATTGGGGCGCGTGGCGTGACCCTAGCCCCATTGCGGGAAAATGCCAGCACGGCCGGGTGCGGTGAAACCTCCACACACCGCGGTGGTCACACGGGCCTGGGTTGGGGGTGACTCAGGTCACTTGTGGTACCGGGGTGGTGCGCCGGACGGGTACTGGGGGATGTTTGCCTGTTCGCGCATCCGTCAGCCCCGAGAGTCTCGTTTTCGCACATCGACCCCACGACAAATTCTCCCTCTGTGCGCACTCCGCGTAGGGCGGGATCTGTTCACAACACCCCCGAGGGCTGTGGATTACCTGTGAAAACCGCCTGCTTATTCGGTGTTTTATCCACACCTCTCCCCGGTGTCGACCACCAACCATCTGCCGCTCTGGGGACGTCTGGGGATGGGTTGGCGATCTGTGGGTGTCTTTCCACACACTGTCCCCAAGGGAAAATCTCGTCGCGTGCGGGAGAACTTGGCCGCCATCCCCAGTCCCCACACGACCTATGGCAGTTACTACGAACTGAAAGGATTTCTTTTTACCGTCACGGCGAACCCCATGGTGTGTTGGGGGGCATCTCGTTTAAGCCAGCGGGTACGCTGCCGCTGTGCGCCTGACCTGCCCCCGCGACGAACTCGCCGCTCGACTCGCCCTCGTCACACGAGCGGCGTCGAGCAAGGGCACCATCCCGGTTCTCGCAAACGTGTTGCTCCGTGCCGACGAGGGCACGGTCGAACTTGCGGCGACCGACATGGAGATCTCGTTCCGGGTTCCGCTTGACGACGCCGGTGTTGAGGAGCCCGGTGCGGTCGTGCTTCCCCGCGTAGCTGTCGATGTCGTGCGCAGCATGGCGCCGGGGCCCATCTCCATCGTTCACAACCACAACGAGGGGCAGGTCAAGATTTCGGGTGGGGGATCGTCGTTTAGCCTTAACTGTCACCAGGCGACGGAGTACCCCGAACTGCCACCGGACGGGGGTGTCGGGACCCCAATTCCGAGCAGCCGGTTTGTCACCTGTGCTGAGCGTGTGGTTCGAGCAGCGTCGAGAGACGAAGCCCGACCGATCCTCACCGGCGTTCTTCTGCGGCTCGGCCCGGACCAACTCACAATGGCGGCCACCGACAGCTACCGCCTCGCAGTGCGCACGACCCCAGTAGACCTTCCCACCGACGATGTTCGCGAGGCGATCCTCCCTGCCCGCGCAATCACGGAGGTTGCTCGCATGGTGGCTCAGGCGAAGGATGGGGAAGTTGAGCTGGTTTTGTCGGACGCCCGCGCCACTTTCCGCTGTGGCGGCACCCGGCTCACAACGCGCCTGATCGACGGACAGTTTCCGGACTACCAGCAACTCATCCCGGCCGCCTTCGACCATGAGGTGCGCCTCGACCGAGACGAGTTTCTTGGGATCCTCACTCGCATCGGTGTTCTGGCCCAAAGGACTGCACCACTCCGGCTGTCGTTCCAGGCAGGGCAGCTCACGATCGCAACCTCCAGCGAGCAGGTTGGTGAGGGGCACGAGGCGATGCCCATTCCCTACGCCGGCGAACCACTGGAGATCGGGTTCAACGCCGAGTTCCTGCGCGAGGGGGTCGAGGGCCTTGAGGGAGACGAGGTCCGGCTCGGCCTCATCAGCCCCCTTCGCCCCGGGCTGCTGAGGGGCGCCTCCGACGACTACCGGTACCTCCTTATGCCCATCCGCCTCCCGGGGTAGTCACGCTGTGGCCGGCGCCTTCTTCGCCCGCCATCTCGACGTGGCCAACGTGCGATCGTGGACGCGCGCATCGATGGACCTTCCGCCCGGCGGACTGGTGCTCACGGGTCCGAATGGCGCCGGTAAGACGTCGCTGGTCGAAGCGCTTGTGATGGCGTGTCTCGGGGTGTCGTGCCGAACCGTTCGTGATGCGGACGTCATTCGCGTGGGGTCACCGGCACTGCATGTGGCGCTCGATTTGGTTGGCCCCGACGGAACGGAGAGCCACCGCGAGATCGGCTATGCGCCGCAGCAAGGACGCCGTCTGTCTGTGGACGGCGACGCCGCCCCCGGCCTTGCTACCTGGCGACTGCCCGGCAGCGTTCTGGTGTTCCTCCCTGACGAACTTCGCGCCGTGAAGGGACCGCCCGCCGCGCGGCGCAGGCACCTGGACCGCCTGCTCGAGGCGTGCGAGCCCGGGTATGCCGACAGCCTGCTGGCGTACGGCACCGCCCTTGCTCAGCGGAATGCCGCACTGCGCCACGTCCGAAGCGGGCGGACGCGGGCCGACGCGGTGTTGCCATGGGAGCCGGTGTTGGCGCGCCACGGTGCGCGCATTGTGTTGGCGCGCCGTGGTGTGGTGGCTGCCCTCGCCGGCCCGTTCGCGCACTGGATGACGGCCCTCGGGGGAGGACCGTCGGGCGTGCTACGGCTCGAGCCCTCACCCCTCGCCCTCGGTGACGTGGCGGACGACGACGTGGAGCAGGCGCTCATGGACCGCATGGAGGCCTCCCGGGACTCCGAGATCCGTGCCGCGCAGACCCTGGCGGGTCCGCACCGGGACGACGTGTTCGTGGGGGAGGAGCGCGGAGGCGCGACGACGGACCTTCGGCGCGTGGGCAGCCAAGGGGAGCAGCGCACCGCGGTTCTGGCCCTCGTTATGGCGCACCGCGCGCACCTCGGGGTCCGCGGTGGTGTGCCCGTCCTGATTCTCGACGACGTCTTGTCGGAGTTGGACCCGAACCGTCGGGGGCGGCTGCTCGACGCGGCAGTCGGCACCGGGCAGTGCATTATGACCACTGCGGATCCGGTGGCGGCGGAGGCGGCCGCCGATCGCGGCGCACGGGTGATGGTCGTGCCGGAGGCCCTGAATGCAACGTAGGCGCCGGGAACCCATGCCGGTCGGAGACCTTCTGGGGCACGCGACCCGGCGGATGCTGCGGGAGAACGGATCCGTTTTGAGCGGTGTCCGCACCGCCTGGGCCGAGGCCGCGGGTCCCGGCACGGTCAACCATGCGTACCCCACTCGCCGGTCGCGCGCGGGGGTGGTCACCATCTCCTGCGCCGATGCCGTGTGGGCGCACGAGCTGAACATGCGCCAGGACGAACTGATGGAGCGACTGGCCGGGGTCTTGGGGGGTGCCGACGTGGTGTCGGGACTGCGATTCGTAGTTGCCGACCACGCGATTCCCCGCCCCGCCCCGGTGAGAGAACCACGGCCCCCGCGGCCCCCCCCGGATGAGGCGACGATGAAGCGCGCCGCCGCCGCCGCCGCCATGATCAGCGACCCCGAACTGAGGGATCTTCTTACGCGCGCGGCCGCGCGCTCGATGCAGGACGAGACGACGCCCTGAGGCCTCCGTCGGCCACCGGTTTCCGTTGGGGCCACTGGTAGATTTCCCCGTGTAGTTCCGACGCGCGCCGCTGTCCCGCGTACGCCACCGCACCATCCCGGAACAACCCCTCAGGGGGGTCTCATGGGGTGACACGACCCGAGGAGACACGTGACCGAACCGGCCTTTGATGCCACCACTGAGGCCGCAACGTACGACGCGAGCGCCATCACGGTTCTGGAGGGCCTCGAGGCCGTCCGCAAGCGCCCAAGCATGTACGTCGGAAGTACCGGTCCGCGGGGGCTGCACCACCTGGTCTACGAAGTGGTGGACAACTCGGTAGACGAGGCCATGGCGGGGCACTGCACCCGTGTTGATGTGGTGCTGCACCCCGACGGCGCATGCAGTGTCACCGACGACGGCCGTGGCATCCCGGTGTCGGCCATGGCCGACCAGGACGGCAAGAGCGCGCTGGAAGTGGTGCTCACGGTTCTCCACGCCGGTGGCAAGTTCGGCGGGGAGGGCTACAAGGTGTCCGGCGGCCTTCATGGCGTGGGCGTGTCGGTGGTCAACGCACTGTCGGAGTCGCTCACGGCCGAGGTGCGTCGCGACGGCCACCTGTGGGTGCAGAGCTATCACCGGGGCGACCCCGCCGGGCCGATCATGGCTGCCGGACCGTCAGACGAGACGGGCACCTGCATCCACTTCACCCCCGACGCAGAGATTTTCGACGAGGTGTCGTTCGACTACGACACGCTCGCCACACGGTTGCGCGAGACCGCCTTCCTCACTCAGGATCTCCGCATCTCGATCACGGATGAGCGCGGGGAGAAGCGCGAGGATGTCTTCCGCTACGCGGGCGGCCTCACCGACTTCGTCACACACCTCAATGCGACCAAAGACCCGCTGCACGACGAGGTCATCGCCTTCGCGTCCGAGGGGGGGGAGGGCCAGGTGGAGATCGCGATGCAGTGGACCGCCGGCTTCACCGAGTCGGTGTTCACGTTCGCGAACAACATCAACACCCACGAGGGCGGCACCCACCTCACCGGTTTCCGAACCGCCCTCACGCGCACCATCAATGACTATGCGCGCGCCAAGGGGTTCCTCAAAGAGAAGGACGACAACCTTGAGGGCAACGACACTCGCGAGGGGCTGACGGCAATCGTGTCGGTGAAGCTGCGTGAGCCACAGTTCGAGGGCCAGACCAAGACCAAGCTGGGTAACAGCGAGTTCGCCGGGTTTACGGCAACCATGGTCAACCAGGCCTTGGCGGAGTTCCTAGAAGAAAATCCGCAGACGGCGAAGATTGTCTGCTTGAAGGCAAGCTCCGCGGCCCACGCCCGGCTGGCCGCACGCAAGGCGCGTGACCTCGCACGACGCAAGGGGGTCATGGACTACACGGGCCTTCCCGGCAAGTTGGCCGACTGCTCTGATCGCGACCCGCAGAACACGGAGATCTTCCTCGTGGAGGGCGACTCCGCCGGCGGATCGGCCGTGCAAGCGCGTCAGTCGAGCTTTCAGGCGATCCTCCCCCTGCGTGGGAAGATCATCAACGTCGAGAAGGCGCCCATCCACAAGGCGCTCTCCAACACCGAGATCCAGGCGATGATCACTGCGATGGGAACGGGAATCGGGGCGGACTTCGACCTGACCAAGGCCCGGTACCACAAGCTGATCATCATGACCGACGCCGATGTGGACGGCGCGCACATTCGCACGCTCATACTCACGTTCCTCTACCGGAACCTCCGGGAGATCGTGGAGGAGGGGTACGTGTACATCGCGCAGCCTCCGCTCTACAAGGTGAAGCAGGGGAGTACTGAGCAGTACATCGAGAAGGAGCACGATCTCGAGGAGTGGTTGCTCGATCGCAACGTCGGGGACATGGGCCTAGTGGACGCGGGCGGGGAGGAGACGCCGCTCACCAAGGCGCGGTTCCACCGGTACACCCGGGCGCTGCGGGAGCACGAGGGGTGGTCGGCGGTGCTTCGGGCGACCCACGGCCACGAACTCGTGGACTTCGTGCAGCGGCACGGGCTCGTGGAGGCCGCGCCGACCGACGTTACGACGCTCGCCGCCGCGGTTGTCGCGTGCACCCGGGACGCCGCAACGCTGACGGTGCTCGATACCGATGTGGTGTCGAGCACGGTGCGTGCGCGCGCCATCGAGACCCGAACGGGCGAAGCCCGGACGGCGGTCGTACCCGTGGCGCTGTTCGCGTCACACGAACTGCAGCGATTCCGTAATGCCCGCACCCGCCTGCGAGAGGTCGTCGGAGACCCACCGTTCACGGTCACGCGTGGTGCCCGCCGCCGCGACGCCCCGACCTACGACGCCCTGCGCGCCACGATCATGGACCTCGCTCGGGAGGGCATCACGCTCAGTCGCTTCAAGGGCCTCGGGGAGATGAACGCGGAACAGTTGTGGGAGACCACGATGGACCCCGAACGACGCGTTCTCCAAAAGGTCACCATCGATGACGCCGTCGCCGCGGACGAGATCTTTTCAAAGTTGATGGGTGACAAGGTCGAGCCGCGACGCGAGTTCATCGAGCGGTACGCCCGCTCCGCAGTGAACGTGGACGTCTGATCGTGGCAATCGACCGCCACGGACGCATCGAGCCTCGCGAACTCAGCGAGGAGATGCGCTCCTCGTACCTCGACTACGCCATGAGCGTCATCGTGGGACGTGCCCTGCCCGACGTGCGTGACGGGCTCAAACCCGTCCACCGTCGCGTGCTGTACGCCATGCACGACCGGGGGCTGCAGCCCGATCGCGGCTATGTGAAGAGCGCGAACATCGTGGGAACCGTGATGGGTGAGTACCACCCCCACGGCGACTCGGCCATCTATGACGCCCTTGTGCGCTTGGCGCAGGATTTTAACAGCAGGTACCCCACGGTGGACGGCCAGGGCAACTTCGGCTCGCAGGAGTTCTCCGCGGCAGCCATGCGGTACACCGAGGCGCGCCTCTCCCGGTACGCCACCGAAATGCTGCGGGACATCGACGAGAACACCGTCGACACCATCGCCACCTACGACGACCGTCGTCGTGAGCCGACGGTCCTGCCATCACGCGTGCCCAACCTGCTCGTCAACGGGTCGACCGGTATTGCGGTGGGCATGGCCACCAACATCCCCCCGCACAACCTCGGCGAAGTGGTGGACGCCTGCCTGGCGATGATCGACGACCCGGACATCGACTCCGACGGGCTTATGGCGCACGTCGCGGGGCCCGACTTCCCGACCGCCGGCCAGATCGTCGGCAGGGCGGGTGTGCGGGACGCGTACCGAACTGGCCGGGGTCGTGTGGTGGTGCGCGGACTCGCACACAACGAGCCCCTCAAACTCGGCCGCAACGCCATCGTGTTTACCGAGCTGCCGTATCAGGTGAACAAGAGCGAGATGTTGCGCAAGATGGCGCAACTTGCGAACGACGGAGTTCTCAAGGAGATCGCCGACCTTCGCGACGAGAGCGGACGGGACGGAATTCGCGTGGTCATCGAGCTGCGCCGCGACGCCGTGCCGAAGGTGGTGCTCAACAAGCTCTACAAGCACACGCAGGCGCAGACGACCTTCGGTGTCAACGCCATCGCCCTAGTGGACGGGGTTCCCCGCACCCTCTCACTGCGGGACTTCATCCGGCACTACCTCGATCACCAGCGTGACGTCATCCGGCGCCGCACCCACTTTCGACTCGACCGCGCCGAGACCCGCGCCCACGTACTCAAGGGCCTGCTCGTCGCGCTCACGGACATCGACGCCGTCATCGCGCTTATCCGCGCTGCGGCCGATCCGGAGGCAGCGCGTATCGGGCTCATGAGCACGTTCGACCTCTCCGAACTTCAGGCGCGGGCCATCCTCGACCTTCGGCTGCAGCGACTCACGCAGTTGGAGGCCGGGAAGATCACGCTCGAGCACGACGAACTGCAGGTCGAGATCGCCGAACTCCGTGCGATTCTCGGTGACGAAGCCCGTGTGTACCAAGTGATTCGGGAGGAACTCACGGACGTTCGCGCGCGCTACGCCGACCCGCGTCGCACCGAGATCATCCCCAGCGAGGGCGAGATCGACCTCGAGGATCTCATCGCCGAGGAGGAGATGGTCATCTCGATCACGGCGGGTGGATACATCAAGCGCGTCCCCGTGACGACCTATCGCGCGCAGCGACGTGGTGGCAAGGGCCTGCGTGGCGCGAAGTTGAAGGACGAGGACCGGGTGGACCACCTGTTCATTGCGTCCACGCACGACTTCCTGCTGTTCTTCACCAACCAGGGACGTGTGTATCGCCAGAAGGTGCACGAGATCCCGCCGGCCGCCCGCGACGCCCGCGGTCGCCACATCGCGAACGTCCTCGCGCTTCTGCCCGACGAGGAGATCCGGCAGGTCTTCAACACTCGCAACTACGCCGAGGGTCGGTATCTCGTTCTCGCAACGCGGCGCGGAATGGTCAAGAAGACCGAGTTCGCTGCGTACAACACGGTGCTCAAGGACGCCGGTATCATCGCCATCCGCCTCACGGACGACGACGAGTTGGTGGGTGCGGAACTCACCGACGGCGACGCCGACCTGTTCATCGTGTCGGCGCGCGGTCAGGCCGCGCGCTTCGCCGAGGGGCAGGTGAGGGCGACCGGGCGCGGTACGCAAGGGGTCCGTGCGATGAACCTCGACCCGGGCGATCGCGTGCTGGCCCTCGCCGTCGCCGACGATGGGGCCGACCTCTTCGTGGTCACCGGAAACGGGTACGGCAAGCGCACCGCCATCACCGAGTACCCGCGCAAGGGGCGGCCGACGAAGGGCGTGCGCACGATCAAGGTGTCCGACCGGAAGGGCGAGCTCATCACGGCGCGCATCGTTCGCTCGGGTCAGGAACTGCTGCTGGTCTCGGTGCTTGGCAAGGTCATCCGCATCGAGGTGGACGCCGTCAAGCGCATGGGTCGGAGTACCGAGGGCGTTCGCCTCATGGATGTTGGCGAGGACGACCGGGTGGGAATGTGTGCACCGGTTGAGGAGTCGGACGAGTCCGAGGTCGATCTCTTGGACGGCGAGAACGCCGCAACGGAGGACGGCGAAGGCCTGGTCGAGCCTGTCGCACCTGCCGACGACGACGGCGTCGAACCGGCAGATGATGATGAGGCCCACGACGAGGGCCCGTCTGAGGCCATTGCGCACACCGACGATGGCAACGTCGATACCACGCAGGACACCGAGGAGTAACGCGCCGCCGGAGCCCGTCCGTCAGCCGCGGGCGAGCTCCGCGACGGCCAGGATGCCGTCCCCCTGGCCCACGACCCCGGGATTCCACTCCATGGGGTAGAGGAGTCCACGCACGAGGACGGCGTCGCCCCACCCTCGCCACCGGCCACCACCGGCGGTTGTTGCGTCAATGGACCTAGGGAGCACTCCGAGGAGGGGAATGGTACGCATGGACCGTACGCGCAGACCGCTCCGCTCCAACACCAATCTCAGGGAGGCGCGGTCGTAGTGCACGAGGTGCCGAGGCAGTTCGAGCCCGTCCCGCGCACGTCCGGTGACCCGGCGCGCGAGCGACCCGATGTTCGGCACGCCGACCACGAACCTGCCGCTGGGCCCAAGAAGAGACCGCACGCGCCCGAGCAGGTCGACGGGTGCGTGCCCAGCTGGGGGTTCCTGCGGGCGACCGGCATCACGGGCAGGATAGGCACGCGTGAAACCAGTAGCCTTGCCGGAACGTGAGCGACCTTCCGGACCCCAGCGAGGTCCTCCCGCACAGGGAGCCGTTCCTCTTCATCGATGAGATCGTCGAACTCGTTCCCGGGGAGTCGGCACGCGCCCGATGGACGCTCGATCCGGCCACGCCCTTCCTAGCGGGGCACTTCCCCGGCGAACCGATTATGCCGGGCGTCATCATCATTGAGGCCCTCGCCCAGACTGGCGCGCTCGCCGCGCTGTCGTTGGCCGAGAACGCCGGCAAACTCGCGCTATTCACCGGCATCGAGAAGGCGCGCTTCCGCCGCCCGGTGCGGCCTGGTGAGACCTTGGATATGACGACACGGGTCACGCGCCGCCGTGGACCCATCGGCGAGGCCGACGCGGTTGCGATGGTGGGGGATGAGGTTGCGTGCCAAGCGACTCTCCGGTTCGCGATCGTGGACCGCGCGACGGCGACGAGCACCTGACGGTGCTGGTCGCCGGTCCGCACACGCGCCAGCGCGCACGGCTCACCGGAGTGGGGTCCTACGCACCCGAGCGCGTGATGAGCAACGCGGATCTCGAGGCGATCATGGACACCTCGGACGAATGGATCGTCAGTCGCACGGGGATTCGCGAGCGTCGAATCGCGGCCGATGACCAGGCGACGTCCGACCTCGCGATCGAGGCGGTACGTAATCTGCTCACCTCCACGGGAACCGATCCATCGGATATCGACCTGCTTGTGGTCGCCACCACCACTCCCGACCACGTTCTGCCGCCCACCGCGCCTCTGATCGCTACCGCACTCGGTATGGTCAACGTGGCCGCGTACGACATCAGTGCGGCCTGCAGCGGCTTCGTCTACGGACTGTCCCAAGCGACGGCCATGATCGAGGCGGGATTTGCCCACCGGGTCGTCGTGGTGGGCGCGGAGACGTTGTCGCGTCTCGTCAACTGGGATGATCGGGCCACGTGCGTGCTGTTTGCCGACGGCGCCGGTGCGGTGTTGTTGGAATCCGACGACGGTATTCCGGGCACCGGTGTTCTGGCATTCGATCTGGGGACCGACGGCGCGGGTCATCACGACCTGCATGTGGCGGCGGGCGGGTCGCGTCTGTCCGCGATGGCGCCGGGGGTTGGGCCCGCCGACCTGGGCATTCGCATGAAGGGCCGCGAGGTGTTTCGGTTCGCCACTCGCGTGCTCGTGGAGTCGGCGACGCGTCTGCTCGACGCCGCGGGGTTGACGGTGGCCGACGTGGATCTGCTGCTGGCGCACCAGGCCAACGAGCGGATCCTCGAGCATGCGTCCGACAAACTCGGGATCGCGCGTGAGCGGATGGTCATGAATCTCGACCGGTATGGCAACACATCCTCGGCGTCCATCCCCTTGGTACTGGACGAGGCCCGGGCAACCGGGATCTTGGAGGGCGGCGCGCTCATCCTGATGGTGGGGTTCGGTGCCGGCCTCACATGGGGCAGCATGCTGGTGCGCTGGGAGCCGCGGTCATGATCGCGCTGCTGTTCCCGGGGCAGGGGGCGCAACAGGTGGGCATGGGCCGCGAGCTAGCCGCAGCCTTTCCGGTGGCGGCCGCCACCTTCGAGGAGGCCAACGACGCCCTGGGCTACGACATCACGCGCACCATTTTCGAGGGCCCGGAGGAGGCCCTCGTGCGCACGGACGTGTGTCAACCGGCCATCCTCACCATGAGCATCGCGTGCCTGCGTGTGGCGAGTGACCACGGGCTCACGGCGGATCTGGCGCTGGGTCACTCCCTCGGCGAGTTTTCGGCCCTCGTGGCGTGTGGGTCGATCGACTTCGCCGACGCCCTGCGCCTCGTGGGCGAGCGCGGAGCGGCGATGCAGGCTGCCGGCGAGGCCCGGCCGGGCACGATGGCGGCCATCCTCGGCCAGTCGGACGTCGATGCCGACGCCCTGTGCGCGGAGGTCGCCGACGTGTGGCCCGCCAACTACAACTCCCCCGGCCAGGTTGTGGCATCGGGTACGTTCGCGGGTATCGATCGCCTCCTTGCCATCACCTCCGAGCGTCGGATCAAGGCGGAGCGCCTCACGGTGGGCGGTGCGTTCCACAGCCCGCTCATGGCGCCCGCGTCTGATCGGCTCGCCCCGGCCCTTGAGGCGTGGACGCCGACCGACCCGAATCGGCTGTTCCTCTCCACCACCACGGCCCAGGTGGAGCCCACGGATCGTATGCGCCCGGTGCTGCTCGAACAGCTCACCTCGCCGGTCCGGTTTCGTCAGGCGGTGGAGACGGCGGTGGCCATGGGGGTGGACCGGTTCGTCGAACTTGGCCCCGGCCGCGTGTTGTCGGGCCTTGTGAAGCGCATCCACCGGGACGCGACGCTGCATCAGGTGTCGGGCGCTGCGGACCTCGCCGCGATCACGGGGGTCGTGGCGTGAGCGTCGCCCTCGTGACGGGTGCGAGCCGGGGTATCGGCGCCGCGTGCGCCATTGCGCTGGCGGAGGCCGGGTTTGATGTGGGCATCGGTTACGTGACCGACCACGCCGGGGCGGTTACGACGGCCGAGGCGGTGGTCGCGCGTGGGCGCGCGGCCGAGGTGGTGCAGGGCGACCTCTCGGACCCGAATGCGGCCCAGACCGTGGTGACACGCACCGAGGACGCCCTCGGGCCCCTCGACGCCCTCGTCTTGAACGCGGGTATCACGCGTGACGGGTTGATGATGCGCATGTCGGATGACGACTGGCGCGACGTGATGGACACCAATCTGTCGGGTGCGTTCTGGACCGCCCGCGCGGCGCTCCGCGGCATGATGAAGCGCCGTCGGGGCAGCATCGTCGCGGTCTCCAGCGTGGTCGGTATCCGGGGGAACGCGGGCCAGGTGAACTACGCTGCCGCGAAGGCCGGACTCATCGGAATGACGAAGGCGCTTGCCAAGGAAGCGGGTAGCCGCGGCGT
Source organism: Thermoleophilia bacterium (assembly GCA_009694365.1). Classification (GTDB taxonomy): domain Bacteria; phylum Actinomycetota; class Thermoleophilia; order Miltoncostaeales; family Miltoncostaeaceae; genus SYFI01. The sequence goes on from SHVE01000004.1 coordinate 94,311, forward strand.
CCGGGCGAACGCGGTGGCACCGGGGTACATCATCACGGACATGACTTCCGCCCTCCCCGAGGCCGTCCGGGATCAGCTGATCGGCAACACACCACTGGGGCGACTGGGCACGCCGGACGACGTCGCCGCCATCGTGGCATTTTTGTGTTCGGACGCCGCCGCGTTCATCACCGGGACGGTCATTCCGGTGGACGGCGGCCTGGCGGCGTAAGGGGAACTGTGAGCAGGCTCATCGATGGCAGTGGTCTCCGCCGCGTCGTTATCACAGGGCTGGGCGTGGTATCTCCGCTCGGCATCGGGTGGAAGCCCTCATGGGCCGCGGCGAAGGCCGGCACGTCCACCGCGGCACCCATCTCCCTCTTCGATCCCGCGGCGTGTGCCACGCACTTCGCGTGCGAGGTGCCCGGATTCGACCCCGAGGAGTTCCTCGACAAGAAGGCGGTGCGCCGCATGGACCGCTTCTCGCAACTCGCGGTGGCCGCCGCGCGTTTGGGCATGGACGACTCGGGGATCGAGGGGTCGATCACGCGGGACCGCATGGGCGTGATGATCGGCAGCGGCATTGGTGGCATCGAGACGTTCCACGAACAGACCGTGCGGCTACGCGATTTGGGTCCCACCCGTGTCTCGCCCCTCTTCATCCCCACGATCATCGCCAACATGGGTGCGGCCCAGGCCTCGATGGCACTGGGCCTCCAGGGGCCGCTCTCGTGCGCCACGACCGCCTGTGCGTCATCCAACCACGCCATTGGGGATGCGTTTGACCATATCCGACTAGGCCGGGCCGACGCCATGATCGCGGGTGGTACCGAGGGCGCGGTCACCCTCGTGGGGGTCGCGGGTTTCAACGCGATGAAGGCCCTTTCGACCCGCAACGACGACCCGGCGACGGCGAGCCGACCGTTCGACACGGGTCGGGACGGGTTCGTGATGGGGGAGGCAGGGGCGGTGCTCGTGCTCGAGGAGATGAACCATGCCATCAGTCGTGGTGCGGACATCATCTGTGAACTCGTGGGGTACGGCCTCTCGGGCGATGCGCACCACATCACCGAACCCGATCCCACGGCGGCGGGCCCGGCGCTGGCGATGGCCATGGCGCTCGACGACGCGGGCATCGATGTTTCCGAGGTGGACTACATCAACGCCCACGGCACGAGCACGCCGGTTGGCGACTCATCAGAGGTCCGCGTCATCAAGCGCGCCTTTGGCGAGGAGAAGGCCGCGCGCACGATGGTGAGTAGCACCAAGTCGATGCACGGGCATTGCTTGGGCGCCGCCGGCGGCCTCGAGGCCGCCCTCACCGCTCTTGCCGTGCGCGAGGGTGTGGTGCCACCGACGATCAACGTGACCGATCTCGATCCGGAGTGCACCGGCGTGGACCACGTTTTGGGGGTGAGCCGCACCGCCGACGTGCGTGTGGCGCTCTCCAACGTGTTCGGGTTTGGCGGTCATAACGCGACCCTCGCGTTCCGTCGTATGGAGGGCTGATGGCGTCGTCGGGACTCGCGGGCGGCCCATTTCCGAGCCGATTCCGGATCCTCCTCACTCCACTTCGCGATGCCTGGTTCCGTCTGACCACCGTGGCCTATGGCCCCGGAACCGTGACGCGGGCGTGGACGTGGATCGGCGATGAGCGAATCGCCATCGGCAGCATTCCCACGCCGGAGAGCCTGCAGGCGCTCGCGCGCGACGGCGTGACGCACGTGGTCAACTGTCGGTCGTACCTCCAGACGCGGTTCAGCCAGGACCTGTCGGCGGAACGCTCGGTGTTCGGCGATCAGAACGTGGCCGTGGCGCCGATGTGGGACCACGGACGCCATCAGCCACCCGAGAAGTGGGCGCGGGCCGCCGAGATCGCCGCGGGCTGGCTCGATTCCGACCCGAACGCCCGCGTGCTGATCCACTGTCAGCGTGGCCGCCGCCGCTCGCTGCTCGTGGCGTACGCCGTGCTCCGCCTCCGCGGTCACGCACCCGAGGTAGCCGCCTGCGAATTGCTGATGCACCGCACTGAGGGCCGCATCGTCCCGGAATATCGCAAGGCGGTCGAGGGTTGGCTCGCGTCGCGTGCGGCCCCGATTCACCAGTCCACCGTGCGATGATGGGCGCCGGATGAGCCGCGTGGGGAAGAACATCACCGTATCGATCGACCGACTCCGGCAGTTGGGGCACCGTCCGGGCAACCCTCGGCGGATCAAGGCCGACGCCGCAACCTGTCCGAAGTGCGACAGTCATTACGCGGCCGACGAGATGCACCGGAACCTACGGGTGTGTCCGGCCTGTGGCCACCATTTCGGCATGACGGCCCGTGAGCGGCTGGAGAACCTCGGGGGCCCCGGCGGTTACGTGGAGTTGTGGCCCGAACTCCGGGCGGCCGACCCGCTGCAATTCGTCGATCTGAAGCCCTACGTCGATCGGATTCGCGAGGCCGAGCAGGCGACCGGCATGGGCGAAGCGATCGTCTGCGCCGAGCTCGAGGTGCGCCACAGCCCGGCGATCGCCGCGGTCATGGACTTCACCTTCATGGGGGGAAGCATGGGCGCGGTGGTGGGCGAGAAGTTCGCTCGGGCGTGTGACTACGCGGCCGAAAAACGGCTGCCCCTCATCGTGCTCACGTCATCGGGCGGTGCACGAATGCAGGAGGGCACCTTGGCGCTCATGCAGATGGCCAAGACGGTCATCGCGCTCGACACCCTCGCGGAAGCGCGGATGCCGACGATCGTGATTCTCGCGCACCCCACCACGGGCGGCGTGTGGGCATCATTCGCATCCCTTGGTGACATTACGTACGCCGAACCCGGCGCGCTCATCGCGTTCAGTGGGCCGCGTGTGATCGAGGAGACAACCCGCGAGGTGCTGCCCGACGACTTCGGCCGTGCGGAGCGCCAGCTTGTCCACGGTCATGTGGACGCCGTGGTGGATCGCCGTGAGTTGGCGGAACGCATCTCCCGGGTGCTGCAGATCCTTCGACCTCCTCCAGCTGAGGAGCTCACCAACGGCGGGCAGGCGTTGCAATGGGCTCAGAATGGCGCGGAGCGGATGGGTCGTATGGCCCAGTCGCTGCCGTCGATCCCGCGCAAGGTCTTGGAGCGCATTCGCCCCGGATCCACCGACGGTGAGGATGGGCCGTGAGCGCGGGTGGCCGTGATCACGGCGGGCGGTTCGTTCGCCGCCTGGCCGAAAAACTGCACCGTCAGCACGAACCCCCCCCCGACGACCTCTGGGCGAGCATTCAGCTGGCACGCCACGCGGAGCGTCCGTACACGCTCGACTACATCAACCGGCTCTGTTCGGATTTCGAGGAGGTACACGGCGATCGTCTGAGTGGCGACGACCCCGCGTTGGTGGCCGGCTTCGGGCGCTTCAACGACCGACCGGTCGCAATGATCGGTCAGCAGAAGGGTCGGGACACCAAGGAGCGCACCTACCGCAACTTTGGGATGGCGTCACCCGAGGGATACCGGAAGGCGATGCGTGTGATGGAGATCGCCAACCGGCTCGGAATTCCTGTGGTCACGCTCATCGATACGCCCGGGGCGTTTCCCGGAGCGAGCGCCGAGGAGCACGGCCAGGGCGGTGCGATCAGCCGCAGCATCCAGATGATGTGGCGTCTGGAGGTGCCCACCATTGCGGTGATCATCGGTGAGGGGTCATCCGGTGGGGCGCTCGGCCTCGGGGTCGCCGATCGCGTGCTCATGCTCGAGAACGGCACCTACTCGGTCATCAGCCCCGAGGGCGCCTCGGCCATCCTCTGGCGCGATGCGAGCAAGGCACGTCTCGCGGCCCAGGCATTCAAACCAACCGCGGCCAACTGTTATTCCTGGGGCGTGGTGGATGCCGTGGTGCCCGAACCGGTGGGCGGTGCCCACACCAACCACGACCACGCGGCGGAGATCCTCGGTCAGTACATCCAGCGCGCCCTTACCGAACTCGCCGCCATCCCGGCCGAGGATCGTCGTCACCAGCGCCGTGAGCGCTTCCGTCGCCTCGGCTCCCTGCGCGATCCCGACGGCGGCATGGGGCTGGTAACGGGCCGGGACGCCGTGCCGACGACCTGACGATGACGCACTCGGATGAGCCGGAGGAGCGCCGGATGGATATGGGCCGACTCGCGCCCATCCATGACCCGTTCATCTTGATGCGGTCCGTTTCCCACGGCTCCCCGTCCGACCCGTGGCCACAGGTGCGGGACATCATGGATGGTGCCCGCGCCGCGCTCTCCGACGTGGACTTCGCCCCGGTGGTCACCAGCGTGCGCCGGGTCATCGTGCCCCTCATCCATGGTCGTCCGGCCGAGTGGCCATCTGTGGGACCTGCCGCTGGTGGCCGTCTGACCGACGACGCCGCCGCGGTTGTGCGCGAGGTCCGTGCAACCCTGTGTCTTTCGGCCCGCCACGGGGGCCCAGGCAGCAGTCGCGCCCTCGCGATGCTCGGCCACCGTATCGACGCTCACCTCGACGACCTCACGGCCGCAACCGATCGTTAGCGCATTGGCAGGCCCTGGCCGCGCAGTACCCGCAGGCCGCGGGCGGGGGTGAACGCGATGTGGTGGTGGCGCCCGAGGGCCTCACCGTCGGCCTGTAGTGCCATGGGACGATCACCGGTGAGGACGATGCGGTCGTGGGCGACGCCGTGCGCGAGGCGCCGCGAATCGTGGTGCCAGCCACCCGACAACGCACCGGCGACGGCAATGACCGGGGCCGACAGGCCCCGCGTACTCGCGCCCATCCATGCGAGCGTGCCCTCCTCACCGGCGCTCGGGATGAGATCGAACGGGCGGGTCCCAAGATAGGTGTACGGCCGCGAGCAGGCCACGCTGAGCGATGTGAGCGGGAACGGCGTACATCCATCGACGCTCACATCGACGGGTGTGCGGCGATACGACCGTGCGACGGCGACCGCGGTGGCACCCGCGAACCAGGCCTGCCCGATGCGACGCTTCATTACGGGGTGGCGCTCGACGGTGTTCGCGGCATCGGCATCGATACCCACTCCGGCGTTGACCACGAACACGCGGTCCGTGTGGCCAGCGACGACACGGCCGATGGTCACCGACTCCGGGCGTTGGCCGGCGTCGAGTGCACGTACCAGTTGGTCGATGGCCAGACGGCAGTCCATCGGCCACCCGATCGTCCGGGAGAAAACGTTGGTGCTCCCCGCCGGCAACGGTACGAGCGCAGCTCCGGTGCCAGCGAGCGCTCCCGCCGCCTCGGCCACTGTGCCGTCGCCACCGAGGGTGACCACGGTGAGGGCGCCATGTTCATGCACGGCGATCGCCGTCAGTTCGGCGGCATGACCCCGCTCACGGGTGGTCAGCACGGCGCAGACGCCGAACCGCGCCAGTTGGCGCTCGGCATACTCGGCAGTGCCCGGGTGGGCCGCCGCGGATGCCGGGTTCACCAGCAGCGCGACCCCGTGACCCGCGACGCGCCGTGGGTCAGCCATCCCCCTCCGCGAGGGTCAGTTCGAGTCGGGCGAGGAAGGCGGCGATGAGCAGGTTGACCGTATCGGGCCGTTCGAGTTGCGGTACGTGGGCGGTGTCCGCAATCACGGCCCGCTCGGCCAGGGGGAGTTCGTCGGCGAGTTCCTCCGACAGCCACGTGGGAACGAGGGGGTCGGACTCACCGCTGATGACAAGCGCTGGAATGTCCACTGCGCCCAGGTGCCCACGGAGGTCATGATCCCGTGCGGCCAGGTAATCGGACCGGAGGGAGTCCGGACCCATGGACACCACCGACGCGGTCCCGCGTCGGATGAGGTCATCGTCGTGGCGCAGCCAGGACTGCTCGATGAACCGAGCGCACTCGCCCTCAAAGTCGTCGTCGATTCGGGCGATGACGTCGGCGGGTACGGGCAGTCGTGCCCCGGTGGCAACGAGGACGAGGCCCGCCACACGGTCTGGGCGGGCGAGCGCTACCTCGAGGGCAATGGCTCCCCCGAGCGAGTGACCCACGAGGACGATGTTTCCGGGGACCTCTTCGAGCTCGGCGATCACCCAGTCGGCCATCGCGTGTACCCCCGAAAGCGAGGTGCCCTCCGGATGTCCGGGCAGGGCCACGGCGAGCGCCCCTTCGAAGCGCGCAAGTTGGGGACCCCACGATGCCGGTGTGCGCCCGGCGCCGTGGATGAACGTGGGGCGAGGGGCGTCGATCTCAATGTCGTGCACGGGCAGGATGGTACGCGTCGTGCTGGTACCCTCGACCGTTGTGGGCCCGTACTCGTTTGCCGTGCACGACGACGGCACCATCACCATGCGCGACACCCTGCCAGCTGTCGTGCACGGGCATGGTGACCGAGTCGCACCCCGTCGCTGCGATTCCGATCTGCACATGGGCCACCGGACTGTCGCGGAGACCACGAAGCTGGCCGCCGGGGGCAGCGCGGCAGTGGGCACGCAGGGGCCGCCCCGGATGACTTGGAGCGGGAGTACGTCGGTGGTGACCGGATGCACCGATCACGGTGTCGCTGGCGCAGATCTGATTGCGACAACGGCCTTCTTGGGCAACCGGTCCACACCGTCCGCCCGCGTCCCCGCTGTGGTCCGGGCGGCCGATGTCCCGGCGACGTCGCAGCGAGCGGCCGCATGAGCGGATGGCGGCCGGTGGGTCCCGCGTCGGAGTGGACGGCGATGGAGGAGCGCGTTCGTGCGACGTGGCACGAGACGGATGTGTTCCGGCGCAGCGTGGACGACCGCCGTGGCGCCCCGCCGTACGTCTTCTACGAGGGTCCGCCCACCGCGAACGGCCGTCCGGGTTCGCATCACGTGTTGTCGCGCGTGTTCAAGGATGTCTTCCCGCGTTTTCACACCATGCGCGGCCGGTACGTGGAACGCAAGGCGGGCTGGGACTGTCACGGCCTTCCGGTGGAGCTCGAGGTAGAGAAGCAACTTGGCATCTCGGGCAAGCCCGAGATCGAGGCCTACGGCGTCGCGGCGTTCAATGCGCGCTGCCGATCGTCGGTGCTCGAGTATCTCGACGAATGGGAGCGCCTGACCGATCGAATCGGTTTCTGGCTGGACACGTCGCAGGCGTACCGCACCATGGACACCGACTACGTCGAGAGTGTGTGGTGGGGCCTCGCCACCCTGTTCGACAAGGGCCTGGTGTACGAGAGCGACAAGGTCGTGCCGTACTGCCCGCGCTGTGGGACTGCGCTGTCGAGCCACGAGGTGGCCCAGGGCTACCGGGACATCGTTGACCCGTCGGTCTACGTGACGTTTCCGCTGGTGGACGATCCGGACACCGCGTTGCTGGTGTGGACCACGACCTCGTGGACGCTGCCGGCCAACCAGGCTGTGGCAATCAACCCGGACACCGGCTACGCCGTGGTGGTGGACGGCACTCGCCGCCTCGTCATGGCCGCGACGCTCGTGGCCGCGCTGATGGGAGACGACGCCGTGGTGGAGCGGGTCATCCCCGCCGCCGATCTCGTCGGCCGCGCGTACGTGCCGCCGTTTCCCCATATCCCGGGACGGCACGTGGTTGTGGCCGCCGACTTCGTCACCACCGAGGACGGCACCGGGATCGTGCACATCGCCCCCGCCTTCGGCGACGACGACATGCGTACCGCTCGCACACACGGGCTCGACGCCCCCAACCCGGTTGACCCGCAGGGACGCTTCACCGATTCCGTCCCCGAGGCGGCGGGCCAGTTCGTTAAGGATGCCGACCGGACCCTCATCACGGCGCTCGCGGAGCGCGGCCGGGTGTTCCGCGAGGTGCCGTACGAGCACTCCTATCCGCACTGCTGGCGGTGTTCCACGCCCTTGCTCTACTACGCCCGGCCGTCGTGGTACATCCGCACCACCGTTTCGCGCGACCGGATGCTCGCCGTCAACGCCGATGTGCACTGGCACCCCGACCACGTGCGCGACGGTCGCTTCGGTCGCTGGCTCGAGGGCAACGTCGACTGGGCGATTTCACGCGAGCGCTATTGGGGGACCCCGCTCCCATTCTGGCGCTGTGAGGACTGCTCCGATGTCACGGCGATCGGTTCCTTCGCCGTGTTGCGCGAGCGTGCCACCGTGGTGGTGGACGAGGCGTTCGACCCGCACCGGCCGTTTGTCGACGACATTCCGGTGCGCTGCGCCTGTGGTGGAACCGCTCACCGCGTCCCCGAGGTCGCGGATGTCTGGTTCGACTCCGGCGCTATGCCCTTCGCCCAGCACCACTACCCCTTCGAGGGGAGTGACGGCCTCGAGGGTCGCTTCCCCGCCGATTTCGTGTGCGAAGCGCTCGATCAGACCCGCGGCTGGTTCTACTCACTGCTTGCCGAGGGCGCGCTGCTGTTTGACGAGGCGCCGTACCGGAACGTGGTCTGCCTCGGCCTTATTCTCGATGCCGACGGCCAGAAGATGAGTAAATCAAAGGGCAATGTGGTGGAGCCGTGGGCCGTGCTCGACCATGCGGGTGCCGATGCGTTTCGCTGGTACTTGTTGACCGCGCAGAGCCCGTGGGACTCCTTCCGGTTCAGCCTCGACGTGGTGGATGAGAACCGTCGGTTCCTGTTCACCCTGTGGAACACGTACGCGTTCCTCGTTACGTATGCGGCGCTGCCGGACGGCTTCACGCCAGGCGATCCGCCGCCACCCGCTGCGGATCGGCCGGCCATGGACCGGTGGGCACTCTCACGCCTTGACAGCACCACGGCGCGCGTGACCGAGTGTCTTGAGGCCTACGACCCCACCACTGCCGGACGCGCGATCGAGACCTTCGTGGACGATCTGTCCAACTGGTATGTGCGCACCGGTCGTCGCCGCTTTTGGCGGTCGGACGACGCGAACGACCGCGTCGCGGCATTCGCCACGCTGCATGAGTGCCTCCGCACGGTCGCGTTGCTGCTCGCCCCGTTCTGCCCGTTCGTGGCCGACGAAATGTGGGGCAATCTTGTGGTCGGGCACGATGCGTCCGCCGCCGAGAGCGTCCACCTCGCCGACTGGCCCACGCCGGGTGATCGTTACGACGGGCTGCTCGAGGAGGCCATGATCGCGGCGCGTGACGCCACCACACTCGGCCGCTCCGCACGGAAGGACGCGCGGCTCAAGGTCCGCCAGCCATTGACCGAGGCCGTCATCGCGTGCCCTCCGAGCACTGCACGCCTTCTCGACAATCTGTCGGGGATCGTGGCGGACGAACTGAACGTGCGCTCGTTGCGGTTCGTCACGGATGTCGGTGGCCTTGTGGAGGTGACCGTCAAGCCGAACTACCGCACGTTGGGTCCCCGGTTCGGCAAGGGGATGAACGCGGTGGCCGCGGCCGTTGCCGCGCTCGATCCCACTACCACGGTGCGGGCTCTCGATGCCGGTGAACCCGTGCGAATCGCGGTGGACGGCGCCGACCATCTCCTCAGCGATGAGGATCTGCTGCGCGAGGTGCGCCCGAGCGAGGGGTACGCCGTGGCCGGGGGTGGGTCACTTGCCGTGGGACTCGCCACGGAGATCACGCCCGAGCTCGAGATCGAGGGTTTTGCCCGCGACCTAGTACGGGCCATCCAGAGCGCCCGGCGCACCGCCGATCTGAAGGTGGACGATCGCATCGTGCTGCACCTCGATGGGTCCGGACGTGTTCGGGAGGCCATCGATGTCCATCGGGAATGGATCGCCGGGGAGGTACTCGCCACGGCGGTGACGGTTGGGCCTGACGCGAATGGCGTGCCGCGCCACCGCGAGGACGCCGAAATCGACGGCGAACCCGTTGTCATCTCGATTGACATCGCGGCCGACTGATGCCCATGTTGCCTGCCCGAACTCCCGCCGCAGTGCACCCGTGGGCCGCACGGTTCGCCCAGGGGATCACCGGCCTCCTGTGCCTCGAGGCGATTGTCTTCCAGACCCCCGCCGTGGTCGCCGTGGCCGCACTCCTTGTCGCGTTTGCCGCGATCGGTCCGCGCTACTCACCCGTTGCCTACCTCTTCGCGATGCTGCCCGTGCGTCCGGCGGGGTTGGAGCCGTCCGCTCCCGTGCGTTTCGCACAGATGATCGCGAACTCCATGCTGACGGTGGCGACCGTCCTGCTCTACACCGGCCCGTCGGTGGCGGGATGGACAGTTACGGGGGTTGTGTCAGGGGTTGCGCTGCTCTCGGCCATCTCCGGTATCTGTGTCGGCTGCATCGCGTGGAAGCAGATCGTCCGCCGGGTGGGTTCGGCACACGATCTGAGGGAGGCCTTCGGCCTGCGCGGCGAAGGCCCGTGGCTCATCATCGTCACCGCTCCGGATTGTCCACGGTGCGGTCCGGCGAAGGCGGCCATCGAGGATGCCGCCGCTGGGCGCGACGTGGTCACGGTGGACCTCAGCGAGCATCCGGAGGCCGGCGCATTGCCCATCTGGAGTGTCCCGGCGGGAGTGATCGTCGAGAGGTCCGGCGCGGTGGGTCTGGTGAAAACGGGCACCATCGGAGCGGCCGAGGCAAGGGATCTGGTCAGGGCGCTGGGGTAACGCACGCGCCGTCCGCAGACCGGTCGAACGATGCGACTCCATGAGCGGCCGAGCGGGTGAAGGGATACCGAGAAGGACGCACCGTCGTCGTCGCGCTGTGGCGGGTGCCTGAGCGATGACGACGGCCCACTCCCAAGCTGCTCGTCACCGTGGCCGATGACCGGTGGCTGGTTCCCGGAGGGCTGCCCCGAGCGCGTCGGGGCCGCGCGCGACGGCCGCGCGCGGTGCACCCCTCTCGCTGTGTACCTCCCGGGGCGGCAGTCGCTCCCGGACCAACGGTCTACCGAACCTTTTCCCGGGTCCTCGTGCTCAGGTCCACATCTCCCCGCACGCGCCGCCAGCACTCGGCGGGGTCCACGCCGGCCTTCTCGCAAATCGTCTCGAGGCGCTGGAGCATCCGGACATCGGGCAGGTACATGCCCACGACTACCCCATCGGCGACGGTGAGGCTTACGCCGTCCTCGTCCTCGACTTGACGCAGCGACATTTCGGCGAACGGTTGCATCGTGCGCAGGCTGAAGTACATGGGCGGAAGTGGCTGCGTCGTCATCGGGGCTCCAAGTGGGGTGCGATCGTGCGGTCAAGCGTACTCGCTGACGGCGTACCGGTGAGGCGGGCCACCTCCTTACCGTCACGGAAGAGGATGAGCGTCGGGAGGGAGAGCACGGCGTGGCGGGCGGCGGGGGCCGGGTGTGCGTCCACGTCGAGGGCACGAACCGTCAGCCTCCCCTCGGTCCGCGCCGCGACGTCCTCCACGAGCGAGACGACGAACGCACACGGAATGCATCCGGGGGCCCAGAAGTCCACGAGCACGAGCCCATCGGCACGGACCACCTCCGTGTCGAAGTCAGCTCCGCAGAGCGCGGCCACTCGGGGTCCGCCCGTCAGGACAGGATCTCCATCGGCCTGCCCACCGCGATCGCGTCGTACAACTCCGCGACGTCACCCATGTGCAGGCGCAGACAACCATGGCGGGCCGCGCTGCCGATCGATCCTCCGTTGCGCGTGCTGTGAACGCCCACGCTGGCGGCGGATATGCCGATCCAGCAGGTTCCCAGTGGGTTGCCGGGGGCAGGGGAGATGGGGCCGAGCCCGACGGCCCACGGCAGCGACGGCAGTCTCCGTGCGGGGTTGTTGCGCTCGTTCACGATGTCAACCCCTCGGTCGGCGTGGGGTACGCAGGCTGGCCCATCGCTACTCCGTAGATCGTGACCATCTTGCCATCACGGTACAATGTAAGGGTGCGCGAATCGATGTGCACGATGGTCCGTCCCATCAGGACGATCACGAGCGGCGGTGTGGCGCGGTCCACCGTGAACTCCCATTCGCGGTGCACCTCACCGTCGAACAGGTTGCCCGACGGGGACGACACCGACATGCCGAGGCGGCCATTCCCGAGCCGGGATCCGCTGACGACGATTCCGTCGCCGTCATCCCCCACAGTGTCCGTCAGATCGGTGCCGTCGACGGTCACTCCCACGTTCATCATCGGGTACGACGGGGTACCCACGACGATCGTCCGCTGTTCGGGGTTGATGGATCCGCCAACCGAGGGCTGGAGGGGATCGACCGTCGGTCGGGTGGTGAACTGGTGAACGCCGATGATGGCGAGAAGGCCTGCGGCAATGACTTCCGTAGCGATGGTCGCGATCAGTCCGGCACGTGTGTGAAGCTCCGGCACCCCCTCCGTGCCCGTTGCCGTCTCACCCACCCGACCGTTTCCGCGTGGGTGGGGTCGCTCGGACCCTTCGGCGTAGGCTCACGGGGTGCGATCGTCCCCGGTAACCGCCGGATCCCGGTTGACCCTCAGTGGTGAGCGTGTCCATACAATCGAGGGCGATGAGCAGCGCGCCCAGGTCGGAATCGGGATGACCCGCCGCGGCCAGAATCCGTGGTGCGTCGCCCGGGAGGTCGGTCACGTCGGGCACGGCTGACATCGGGGCACGCACGGGTATTACGTGGCGCCTGCTCGTCATCGGGGCGGTCGCCGGGCTCTTCTCCGGGCTCTCCGGAGTGGGTGGCGGTGTCATCATCGTGCCGTTGCTCGTGTGGATGCTCGGGTTCGACGTCCGGTCGGCAACCGCCACGTCCCTCGCGGCGATTGCGGTCATCGCTGTATGGGGCGTCGCCACCTACGGCGCCCTTGGCAACGTCGCCTGGGTGTTCGGGCTCCTCGTTGGCATTCCCGCGCTGCTCGGGGCTGCGGCGGGCGTCCGGTTGCGTCGCCGCCTCTCTACCCAGGCCATCGCCCGCGCCTTCGCCGCGGTGCTGGTGGTCGCTGCGGTCCTCCTTGTGGTGCTGCGGTGAGCGCGTACGTGGTCGCCATGGGGTTGGGGTTGCTTGGTGGGCTCATCGCGTCCCTCGCAGGCGTGGGCGGCGGAGTGGTGTTCGTGCCGGCCCTCGCGCTGGTGCTCGGGCTGTCACAGGTTTCCGCCGAGGCCACGTCCCTGCTGGCCATCGTGCCCGTGGCCATCTTCGCCACGTGGCAGCAGCGCGGGTCGGGGGAGGTGCACATCCGCGCCGCGCTCATCATCGGTCTGGGCGCGCTCATCCCGGCCATCACCGGCGCCTTCGCCGCGCACTACATCCCCGAGTTCGCACTCCGCGCCGTCTTCGCCACTCTCATGATCCTCATCGCCATCCGCGTCTGGATGTCCGCCCGCACCGCCTGATGTCCACTGCACTCACGAGGGCGCGACGGACGGGTGCTGGCATCCCGTCGCGCGGTGATTCCCGGCACGATTTCCCGTCCGGCGGGGAGGAGTTTTGTGGTCTGCGTTGCGCTCCGGTTTCGTGACCCGCTCGGATCCCGTCGTGCCTACAGCGGGATGAGCGATGCCGCCGCGCTGCGGCAGAGGTCGAGGAACGGCTCGGCCCAGATCGCCAGCGCCACCACGAGTACGGCGGCGGTGATTCCGAGGGCCCGGATGTCGCCCGGCACCGCCAGACGTCGCTCGTGGCGCGGTGCGTCCGGGACGTGTGACCAGATGACGATGGTTACGCGCAGGTAGTAAACGACGCTGATGACACTGGCAATCGCTCCAACGATGGCCAGCCAGGCCATTCCGGCGTCGATGGCCGCGTCGAACAGCAGGAACTTGCCCACGAAGCCGGCGAGCGGGGGGAATCCCGCCAGCGAGAGCATGGCGATGGTCATGACCACCCCCGCCCAGGGGCACCGCCGCCCGTAACCGGTGAGGGCGGGCAGAGTGTCGCCGTTCTCCACTTCGCGCTCGCGCAGAATGACCACGGCGAAGGCGGCAAGGGTCATGAACACGTAGGCGAACAGGTAGTAGATGAGCGCCTCGGCACCGGCGGCCGTGCCCACCGCCACGCCAATGAGCACGTATCCGGCCTGCGCGATTCCCGACCACGCGAGCATGCGCTTGACGTTGGTCTGCACCAACGCGCCGATGTTGCCCACGACCATGCTGATGGCAGCGATGGATCCAATGAGTACCCGCCAGTCGCCGCTCGCCTGCTGGGTGGCACCGGTGAACATGAGGAGAAACGCTCCAATGGCGGCGATCTTGGTCCCCGTGGCCATGAGCGCCGTGACCGGGGTCGGCGCACCCTCGTACACATCGGGGGTCCACATGTGGAACGGCACGACGCTGGCCTTGAACCCGAGGCCCACCGCGACCAGCGCGATGGCGGCGATGAGGAGCGGCTGTGTCACGAGCGCATCGTCCTCGGACAGCCGCGACGCGATTTCGGCGAGGCGCGTGGTGCCTGTCACGCCGTAGAGCAGGGCGAAGCCGTAGATGAGCACGGCGGTGCCGATGGCACCGGTGATCAGGTATTTGAGGCCGCTCTCGAGCGACCGCGCCCGCGCCACCTGGGCTGCACACAGAACGTAGAGCGACACCGACAGCAGTTCGATTCCGAGGAAGAGCGTGATCAGGTCGCCGCTTACGACCGTCAGCAGCATTCCGGTGGCCGCCATGAGGATGAGCCCCACGAACTCCGGCCGACGACCCGCCCCCGCGGCCTCGCCGCGCGACAGCATGAGTGCCCCACCCGTGGCCAGCAGCACCGCGCATGCGAGGAGCAACCCGAGGTCGTCGAACCGCAACTCGCCGTGGAACGCCTGCTGGTTCTCGCCCCACATTCCGGCCGTGAGCCCGAGGGTGGCCGCGGTACCGGCCAGCGCGAGCCCCAGAGGCAGGGTGCGCCACCCGCCCCGCAGGGGGAGGGTTCCCATCAGCAAAACAAGGAGGGCGGTCCCGGCCATCACATACAGAGGGAGCGCGGCGGCGGCGTTGTTCATGGGGTCACCGACGTTATGGGTTGGGTCTGGTCGACCTGGGCGCGCTCACGTGCGGCAACGAACGCGGCGGCGTCTGGGGCGATCTGGGCGGGGGGTCGGTTCTCGAACAGTTGGGCGGGGGCGATAGCCAGATTCGTGGACGCGATCGTGGCGTTTACGAGGCTCGCTGGCCAGAGGGCGATCCAGAGCATGATGAGCACCAGCGGAACGAGCACGACGGCGTCACGGGCCCGTAGTTCGACTGACCGCCCCTCGTCCTGCACGCCGCGCACAGGCCCGTTCATGGCGGTTTGGTACATGCGGAGCATGTAGACGGCCGCGTAGATCACGCCGACCACGGCGATTGCCGCGATCCACGCGTACTGCGCGAAGACGCCGCCAAGGATGAAGAACTCCCCCACGAAGGCGTTGGACCCGGGCACGGCGAGTGCGGCCATGGTCACGAACAGGAAGGCCACCGCGAGGCGTGGGGCGCCCTTCCCAAGCCCGCCGAGGCGGTCGACCTCATCGGTGCCGGTACCACGTGTGAGGATCATGACGATGACGAACGCGGCGGCCACCACCACGCCGTGGTTGATGATTTGCAGCACGGCCCCCTGCGCGGCCATCGAGTCGAGAACCACGATGCCGAGCACCACGAACCCCAGGTGCGCGAAGCTCGAGTAGCCCACGAGCATGCGCATGGTGGGTGCTCGCCATGCGAGGAGCGACCCGTAGATGATGCCGATGAGGGCCAGAACGACCAGAGGAACGAACAGGTTTCCGATGCCTTCGGGGAATACCGGAAGGCCGATGCGCAGGAGGCCGTACACCCCGGCCTTGCTCATGACGGCGGCGAGCAGGATGGTCACCACCAGGGGGGCCTGTGAATAGGCGCGCGGTAGCCAGCCGTGGAAGGGGAAGAGCGGCAGTTTGATGGCGAACGCCACCAGGAACCCGGCGAGCAGGACGGTGCTCGTGGTTTCGCCGAAGGGCACGCCCTGAACGTCGCGAATGAGGAACGACAGCGTGCCGGTGTGGTCGCGGGCGATGAGTGCCGTGGCGATGATCGCCACCAGCATGATGAGGCTCCCGACCATCGTGTAAACGACGAAGGTGAGGCCCGCACCCGTCCGGTCGTTGCCACCCCAGTTCCAGATGAGCAGCGCGAACGGGATGAGCATGACCTCCCAGAACACGTAGAACAGGATCATGTCGCCCGCGGTGAACAGGCCGAGCAATCCGCCCTCGGCCAGCATGATCAAGGCAAGGAACACCGTCCCGCGCTCGGGCATGCGCTGGCAGATGGCGAGAGTGGCCAGGCTGAACACCACCGTGGTGAGCAGCACGATCCAGATAGAGATGCCGTCCACGCCCACATCCCACGCCACGCCCACCGACGCGATCCAGTCGACATGGTCCACCTGCTGAAGGGCTGCCTCAGATCGCTCGAACAGTGCTACGACGACGACCGTGGCGGCGAGTGCGAGCACCGACCCGGTGAGTGCCACAGCGCGTGCACGACGACGGAGGGGATCGCGTCGGGGTAACACCGTCAGCACGAGGGCGGTTACTAGCGGGATGACGATCAAGAGAGACACCCAGGGCATCAGGGGCCCCCCACTACGATGATGGCCAAGATGATGCCGACGACGGCGAGCCCCACGACCATCGACACGGCGTAGGCGCGTACCAGTCCGGTCTGGGATGCGCTGATCACCCGTGCGGTGCCGCGGACGACCGCGGCGACGGCCGTGATGATGCCCTGCGGCCCTGCGGGCTCTACCCGCTCGAGCATGACCCCGGCGACCTCGCGGCCGGGTATCACGATGATGTCGTCGTAGGCGCAGTCGAAGCCCCAGCCGTTCCGCATGATCCGGCGCGGCCCTACGGCCACGGCGGCGAGGCGCGTGCGCCGTTCGGGGTCGGCCCCGAACAACCACCAGGCAAGTGCGATACCACCCAGCGCGGCGGCGGTGGAGAACCCGACCGTGAGCCACTCACCAAACCGGGTGGGCTCGAGCGGGGCCGTCACATCGGCCAGCACGGGGCTCAGCCAGTCGCTGATACCGCCGCCGCCGAAGGGCACTTGGATCCACCCGCCAATGACGCTGAGCACGGCCAGGATCATGACCGGGAGGGTCATCCACAAACGAGGCGGATGAGGCGCGTGCGCGTAACCGCCGACCGGTTCCGGACCGGCGAAGGCCCGAAAGAGCATGCGGAACATGTACACGGCGGTGAGGAATGCCCCGACGACGCCGACGACCCAGTAGACGACGCCCATACCACCACCCTCAAGCACCGTGGCGAGGATGTCGTCCTTGCTGAAGAACCCGGAGAACCCCGGGAAGCCGGCGATGGCCAAACACCCCGCCGCGACGGCGAAATACGCCCCGCGAAGATGTTTCCGAAGGCCGCCCATCGCGTCGAGGCTTTGCTCGCCGTCGAGGGCGTGGATGATGACGCCGGCGGCGAGGAAGAGGCACGCCTTGAAGAAGGCGTGGGTCAGGAGATGGAACATCGCTGCGGAATACGCCCCGATGCCGGCGGCCATGATCATGTAGCCGATCTGGCTCACGGTGCTCCAGGCGAGCACGCGCTTGATGTCCACCTGCTGCAGGGCGACGGTGGCCGCGAGGATGAGTGTGAGCGCGCCGACGACCGCCACGATGTTGCCGGCGAGATCCGACAGCTGGAAGAACGCGTGTGTACGCACGATCAGGTAGACGCCCGCCGTGACCATGGTGGCGGCGTGGATGAGGGCCGACACCGGCGTGGGCCCCTCCATGGCATCGGGCAGCCAGGTGTGCAGCGGTACCTGCGCGCTCTTGGCGGCGGCGCCCACGAACAGCAGGAGGCACACCGCGAGAGCCGTGCCGCTGTTGTCGCCGAGCATCGCCGCGTTCGCGAAGGCCTCTCCGTAGTCGAGCGTGCCAAGGGTCCGCATGATCAGGAGGGCCCCCAGCACGAGGGCGACGTCACCGATGACGTTTACGACGAAGGCTTTCTTGGCCGCCGCAACGGCTGTGGGGCGGTCGTACCAGAACCCGATGAGGAGGTAAGAGGTCAGGCCCACACCGGCCCATCCCACGATCAGGAAGAAGAAGTTGCCGGCGAGAACGAGGAGCAGCATCGAGAACACGAACAGGTTCATGCCGGCAAAGAAGCGCCGGTAGTCACGCTCCCCATTCATGTACCCGGCGCTGAACACGTGGATGAGCAGCCCCACTCCGGTGATGACGAGCATCATCATCACGCTGAGGGGATCGACAAGGATCGACAGGTCCACATCGACCCCGCCGATGGAGATCCATCGGTACGCGCTCGAGGTGACCGACCGCTCGGCGGCCGGGCTGCCGAGTAGCGACACGAAGATGACAAGGGTGAGCACGAACGCCACGAGCAGTCCGCCGATGCCCAGCAGGCGCGTGACGCGCCGCGGCGGTTCGGACGGCCAGGCCATGAGCACGAGCCCCGCGAGGAGTGGCAGAGCCAGCACGGCCCACGCGAGGGCAGCGACCACGGTCACCCCTTCATGGACGACAGCTCGTCTACGTCGAGGTTCATACGGGAGCGGAACACCGCGACCACGAGCCCGAGGCCGATCACGACCTCCGTCGCGGCAACCACCATCACTACGAGGGCGAACACCTGCCCCGAAGGGTCGTTCCATTGCCGGGCGAATCCGAGCAGGGCGATGTTGCCGGCGTTGAGCATGAGCTCCACCGACAAAAGCAGCAGAAGGGGGTTACGGCGACGCGTTACGCCGAGGAGCCCGAGGACCAGCAGCACCACGGAGAGTACGAGGTACGCCGAGACAGGCACGCTCATCGTCCGCTCTCCCCGTGGACACCGCGTTTGGCGAGGATGACGGCACCCACGATCGCCACCATCAGCACGAGTGAGGTCACCTCGAAGGCCACGAGGTGGGTGGTAAGGAACGCATCGCCGATGGCGTACGGCGAGCCCATGTCGCCCAGGGAGGGCGTACCCGCCGCCGGACCGGCGGTAGAGGTGAGGATGGCGAGGGTGCCGAGAGCGGCGATACCGGCGAGGCCCAGCCACCCGAGCACTTGCCACGAATCAAGTCGGTCGGGCGCGCCGATCGTCCCCCGGTCACCGAGGTAGGCGATAACGAACAGGAACATCACGACGATGGCACCGGCGTAGACGATGACCTGGATGGCGGCGACGAAGGGCGAGAGCAGCGCCACGAACAGCAGGGCCACCGACAGGAGTGCTCCGATGAGGCTGACGGCGGCCCGGAACGCGTCCTTGAAAAAGACCACGCCGATTCCGAAGCCCACGGTGCCCACGGCGCCGATCGCGAAGGTGATTTGCTCCCCCACTAGACGAGCGCTTGGTCGTATTCGCCCAGGATGACCATGCCGTGGCGGGACGCGATCTGCATGGCGCGGTCGGCCTGGGCGCGGTCCACTGGGGGCAAGGGTGCATTCGGATCCGCGACCGGGTCGCACACCTCGAGCAGGAAGGCCTCCATGTCGTCGGGCGGGGAGAGGGTGCACAGGAGGCGCGCGGGGGCGTCGGTGAGGTTGCGGTAGGTGTGCGGCAGGTGCGGGGCGATGGTGACGCTCTCGCCGGGCGCGAGCCGGTGGACGCCCTCACCGGTGACGACCGTGACCTGGCCCTCAAGGCACATGTACTGCTCGGCGGCCTCGTGTGCGTGCAGGTGACGCGGGCCGCCACCGGGGCGCGAGGCGATCTCGGCGATCAGGAAACCGCCCGCCGTGGTCGCACTGGTGGCATGCACGCGAAACCCTTCGCCCATGAAGAGCATCGGCGTACCGGGGATGAGGGCATCAACGGGCACTAAGCGTCCCCTGCCGGCGCGGGGTCACCGGGCACGTTGGGGTGGAGGGGCGGTTGTTTGGGCGCCGGCTCCAAGAGGGTCTGCTTGTCGTAGATGAGGGCCTCGCGCGTGTACTCCGACAACTCGTACGAGTGCTCGAGCGTGATGGCGTCGAAGGGGCAGGCTACCTCGCAGTATCCGCAGAAGATGCACCGCGCCATGTTGATTTCGTAGATGCGGGCGTACCGCTCACCGGCCGAGACGCGGTTGTCGGGCGTGTTCTCCTCGGCGACCACGCGAATGCAGTCGGCGGGGCAGGCCGCAGCGCAGAGCGAGCAGCCCACGCACTTTTCGAGGCCGTCCTCAAACCGCCACAGGCGGTGACGTCCGCGGAATCGCGGGTACACGGGGGTTCGGTGTTCGGGATACCCGATGGTCACGGGGGTCCGGAGCAGGGTGCGGAAGGTGACACCGAAGCCCTTGAGCGGTGCGAGGCGGCCCATCAGTTGTCAAACGCCAATCCCACGACGATCGCCGTGACGAGAATGTTGGCGGTGGCGACGGGCAGCAGCACCTTCCACCCGAACGCCATGAGGCGGTCGTAGCGGAGGCGCGGGAGCGTGGCCCGAACCCAGATGAAGATGAAGAGCAGGGCGCTGATTTTGAGGGCCAGCCACACGAATCCGGGCAGAACCGGCCCGTCGGGGCCTCCCAGAAAGAGGGTCGCCGCGAACGCCGAGACAACGATCATGCTCACGTACTCGCCCATTTGGAACATGGCGAACTTCACCGAGGAGTACTCGATGTTGTACCCCGCGATCAGTTCACTCTCGGCCTCGGCCAGATCGAACGGCGTGCGGTTGGTTTCTGCGAAGGCGGCGATCATGAAGATGACGAAAGCCACCGGCTGGTAGACGATGTACCAGACGTGCGCGGACTGGTCGTTCACGATGTCCACTAACGACAGGCTCTGGCTCACCATCACCACGCCCACGATCGAGAGGCCCATGGCCACCTCGTACGACACCATCTGGGCGGCCGACCGCGCCGCACCGAGCAGTGAGTACTTGTTGCCACTGGCCCAGCCCCCAAGGATGAGCCCGTAGAAGCCCAGGCTCGACAGGGCGAACATCACTAGCACGCCCACGTCGAGATCGGCGCCGTAGAGCGTGACGGTCTGGCCAAACCATTCGTGCACCCCCCCGAACGGGATGAGTGAGAGGGCCGCCACGGCAGCGATGACCGGGACGGCGGGTGCCAACTGGAAGATGCGCCGGTTGGCGCCCTCGGGGACGAAGTCTTCTTTGAACACCAGCTTCACGATGTCGGCGAGCGGTTGCAGCGTTCCGAACGGTCCGGCCCGATTGGGACCGCGACGCGCCTGGAAGCGGGCGAGCAGTCGGCGCTCGACCAGCGTCAGACCGGCGAAGCACGAGAACACCACGCTCACCACGATGACGCCTTGTATGACCATGGTGAGAACGGTCTCCTGTGCGGTCACGAGGCGCTCACCCCCTCGGACACGAGGGCGATGAGCGTGGCGCGCACGGGGCCCGAACCGTGGGGCAGGATGCGCTCGGCGGCCACGGACGGGTCGCCCATCATCACGTGAACGGTGCCATCAACGAGGCGGGGGTCGATGTGCAGTGGGAGCACCACCGATCCGTAGGGGGTGGTGAGCTGCACGTCGTCGCCGTCGGTAAGGCCCCGACGGATTGCCTCATCCGGGGACACCGACGCGCGGGTGGTCTCGCGTACGCAGGCGAGCGCGTCGGCCCGGTGCGATGTGCCGTCGCCGAACACCGGGGCGAGCGGTACCACGATGAGACCGTGGCCCTCCTCACCAACCGGCAGCGGATCGGTCGCCCGCGCGCCGCGGGCGATCTGGGCCCCCATCGTTCCGAGGGCGTCGTAGGTGAGCCCGGCGAGCGCGGGGAACATCTCGGCCGCGCGTGCGAACGCCTGCGCCGGGGTGCGGTCGGGCACGGCGCGGCCGAGGCGGTGGGTCAGGGCGATGACGATCTCCCAGGCCGCCGCCGCGCCCGGCACTTCGCGCGCGCCGGGTCGCAGACGCTGGGCGCGGCCGGTCATGCTCACCAGTACGCCCTCCACCTCAAGGGGCGTGAGCAGGGGGAAGACCAGCGTCGCGCGATCGGTCAGCCGCGTTCGGTACGCACTCATCGCGACGATGTCGCGCACCTGTTCGAGCGCGTCGGCCCACCGGTCGCCCTCCGGACCGGAGAGCGGGTCGGCGTTCACACTGATGAGCACGTCGATCGCGCCCGCCTCGCAGGCCTCGAGCAGATCACCGGTACCGATGCCAAGGGCCCGGAGCCCAGGACCCGACACGTCGGCGCTCATCTCGATCGCCCGGGCACCGGGTATCGCGGCCACGATGTCCGCGAGCGCGGTGGCCATCACGGGGAGGCGGCCGAGATCGGCCTCGTCCCACAGCACCACTGCATGGGTGGTGGTTGCGAGCAGCCCGTGGGCGGTGGCGAGCGCGTCCGGGTCGTCACCCGGGGCCATGCGCACCACTTCGCAGATGTCGTCGAGAGCCGTGGGCCGCGGCGTCATCATCACGACCCGCGCACCCCGACGGTGCGCCTTGCGAATGCGGAGTTCGGCCACCGGCTGCTGCGCCGACGGGTCGCCACCCACCACCAGTACGAGGTCGGCTCCGTCGATGTCGTCCATCTGGGCACCGGGAAGCGCGCGGAGCGGGGCGAGCCCGGCACCCGGCACTCCCATGCGGCGGACCATGGCGTTATTGGTACGCGCGGCGAGTTCGAGAGCGAGGAAGCCGTCCTCGACGGTGACGGGGTTGCCCAGCAGGATTCCGGCTCGCACCCCCGGACGCACGAAGCGCGCGGCCAGTTCATCAATCGCTCGTTCGAGTAGAACGCGACGACGACCGGCGGTATCCACCAGCACGGCGGCGGCGAGGCGGTCGTCCGATCGCAGGGCCGGGAAGGCCCAGCGCCCGCGATCGCAGATCCACCCCTCCTCCACCGCCAGGTTGGGTTCGGGGCGGCTGGTGAGCCGCTTGACCGTGTTGTCGCGCTCGGTCACTTCGATGTTGCACCCCATCGCGCAGCCCGCGCAGATGGAGGGGGTGGTGTTGATCTCCCACGGTCGACTCACGAATCGGTAGGGGTTGCTGGTGAGCGCGCCCACGGGGCACAGGTCGATGGTGTTACCGGTGAACCGGCCCAGGTAGGGCTCGCCGCTGAAGGTGGCCACCTCGGTGTGGTCACTGCGCTCCTGGAACGTGAGCTGGCCGTCCTCGGCAACGTCCTGGCTGAACCGCACGCACCGGAAGCACGCGATGCAGCGCTCGCGGTCGAGCGCCACGAGTGGTGACAGATCGAGCGGTTTGGGGAAGTGGCGCTTGGCCTCCTGAAACCGGGTACGCCCCGGACCGAACTGGAACGTGAGGTCCTGCAGCGGGCACTCCCCACCCTTGTCGCACACCGGGCAATCGAGCGGGTGGTTGGCCAACAGCATCTCGAGCACGCCATCCTGGGCGTCCTTCACCTGGTCGCTGGTGGTAGTAACCACCAAGTCGGGTGACACTGGAGTGGAGCAGGCGGTCTGCAGGTCGCGCATGCCCTCCACCTCCACCAAGCACATGCGGCAGGCTCCGATGGGCGCGCCCAGGCGCGGTTCGTAACAGAAGATGGGGATCTCGATTCCCACGGCCGCGGCAGCGTCCACCAGCATGGTGCCCTTCAGGGCCTCCACCACACGACCGTTGATCGTGAGGGCCACCATCGGCGTTGGTGCCTTAGCCAACGAGCGCCTCCATGGGAACGGGCCGCGGTGACCCGTGGTCCACCACGTGAACGAAGTCGTCGTGGAACAGTGCGAGCGCCGACTGAATGGGGGCCGCGGCACCATCGGCCAGCGCGCAAAGCGTGCGTCCCGATATGCGCTCGACGATCGACTCAAGTAGCGCCAGATCCTCGTGACGGCTGTCGCCATCCACCATGCGCTGGAGGATCTTCACCAGCCAGCCCGTGCCCTCGCGGCAGGGCGTGCACTTGCCGCACGACTCGTGCCGGTAGAATTCCGCGAGCCGTAGCGAGGCGCGCACGATGCAGCCGGAGTCGTCCATAACGATGCAGCCGCCCGATCCCAGGAAGGTGCCCGCCGCTTCGAGGGATTCGTAGTCGAGCGACACGTCGAGCGAGTCGATTCCGAGCACGGGCACCGACGATCCGCCGGGCCAGCAGGCCTTGAACGTTCGACCGGGTCGCAGGCCACCCGCCATGTCGAAGATGAGTTCGCGGAGGGTGGTCTCACCGAGCATCACCTCGTAGTTCCCCGGGCGCACGACGTGACCGGAGACCGAGAAGACCTTGGTGCCCGGGCTCGCTGCGGTGCCGAGCGCGGCGTACCAGTCGGCGCCGCGATGCATGATGGGCGGCAGCGCGGCAAGCGTCTCGACGTTGTTGATGAGCGTGGGGCACCCGTAGAGCCCGGCGACGGCCGGGAATGGCGGCTTGAGGCGGGGCTGGCCGCGCTTGCCCTCGAGGCTCTCGAGCATCGCGGTCTCCTCACCGCAGATGTACGCCCCGGCACCGCGATAGAGCGTGATGTCGAACGGCGCGCCGTCACCCAGCGCGTGCGGCCCGAGGTGTCCGGCCGCACGCGCCTCGGCCAGGGCGGCGTCGAGCACCCGCGCCTGATGCTCGTACTCGCCACGGATGTAGATGTACGCGCGTTCGCAGCCCACCGCGTAGGCCGCGATGGTGATGCCCTCGATCAACTGGAACGGGTTGTGCTCGATGATCTCCCGGTCCTTGAAGGTGCCGGGTTCGCTTTCGTCGGCGTTACACACGACGTAGGTGGGCCTGCCGGTGTCTTTGGGCAGGAACGACGCCTTGCGCCCCATGGGGAATCCGGCCCCGCCGCGCCCGCGCAGGCCCGAGCGGTGGAACGTGTACAGGGCGTCGTCACGCGACAGGGTGAGGGTCTCCTTGAGACCTAGGTAGCCACCGGCGCGCGTGTACGCGCTGAGCGTGGTGAGGTGGTCGCCAAACTCTCGATGGCGGTAGACCGTGTTGATCTCGGGCATGGCGCTAGCGCTCGTACCGGGCCGGCGCGCCCTCGGCGCGCAGGTCGTCGATGAGGCACGTGGCGTCGGGGAGTTCGAGGGGCCCCAGTTGCTCCCCGGCGTCCACCTGGAGGCATGGTGCTCGATCACAGGCGCCTAGGCACTGGGCTGTCTGCAGGGTGAACATTCCGTCCGCCGTGGTGCCCTCGCCATCCAGCCCGAGGTAGTCGGCGATGTGCTCGACGAGCTCATCCGACCCGCGTAGCATGCACGACAGCGTGACGCACACCGAGATGACCCGGGTGCCCACCTTCTCGGGGTACAGCCGGTCGTAGAACGTGGCCACGCTCTCCACGTAGGCGCGTGAGAACCCGGTCGCCTCGGCGACGACGGCCATACTCTCGGGTGGCAGCCATCCGACCTCCCCCTGCGCATACTTGAGCGCCGGCAGGATGAGGGAACGGGGGTCGGGGAACTGCGGCCGGAGCGGTTCGAGGTAGGTGTTCAAATCGCTCGTGGTCACCTGTCCACGCCCCCCATCACCGGGTCGAGCGTGGCGACGATGGCGATGAGGTCGGCCAGGTAGTGGCCCACGCACAGCGGCCGGACCGCCTGAAGGTTGACGAACGACGGATCGCGCATGTGCACGCGGTAGGGCTTGGGCCCGCCGTCGCTCACCACGTAGCAGCCCATCTCGCCCCGCGGGCTCTCGATGGGGCAGTAGGCCTCGCCCGCGGGAACCATGAAGCCTTCGCTCACCAGCTTGAAGTGGTGGATGAGTGCCTCCATCGAATATGCCAACTCCGCACGCGGGGGCAGTACCACCTTGCGGTCATCCGCGATGGTGGGTCCCTCGGGCATGCCATCGATCACCTGACGGATGATCTTGAGCGATTCGCGCATCTCGCGCACGCGCACCAGATAACGGGCGTAGCTGTCACCGGCGGTCTCGGTGGGAACGTCGAAGTGGAAGTGTTCGTACCCCGAATAGGGGGCCACCTTGCGCAGGTCGTAGGGCACCCCGGCCGCGCGCAACGTGGGGCCGGTGACCCCGAGGCCGACCAACTGCTCGGCCGAAATGACGCCGACGCCCGTCAGGCGGTCCTTCCAGATCGGGTTGGTCGTGAGGAGCGCCTCGTACTCGTCGATACGCGCGGGCATCGTATCCACGAAGGTGGTGAGGCGCGTGAGGAAGCCCGGCGGCAGGTCTTGTGCGCAACCACCCACCTGGAAGTACTGGTGGTTCAT
This sequence comes from Thermoleophilia bacterium, assembly GCA_009694365.1. Classification (GTDB taxonomy): domain Bacteria; phylum Actinomycetota; class Thermoleophilia; order Miltoncostaeales; family Miltoncostaeaceae; genus SYFI01. The sequence continues at coordinate 120,111 of SHVE01000004.1, forward strand.
CCGTTCGCCCGAGACCATCTCGAACAGATCGAGCAGGTCGTCGCGTTCGCGGTAGCAGTAGAAGAACACCGACATGGCCCCGAGTTCGAGGCCCGTGGTGGCGAGCCACACCAAGTGGCTCGCCACCCGGTTGAGCTCACCCAGCAGTACGCGGATCCACTGGGCCCGGGTGGGGACCTCGAGGTCGAGCAACGTCTCCACCGACATCGTGTACGCCGTGATGTTGGCAAATGGCGCCAGGTAGTCCATGCGGGTGACCAAGGTGATGGCCTGCCACCACGTCTTGGTCTCGCACTGCTTCTCGATGCCGGTGTGCAGGTAGCCGACGACCGGCGTGACGTCCCGGACGATCTCGCCATCGAGTTCCACGATGAGGCGCAGCACTCCGTGGGTGGACGGGTGGTTCGGTCCGAGGTTGAGGATGAGCGGCTCGCGCATGCCGGGTCGGGTGTCGGCCAGCATCTCGTTGGCGAGCGTGCGCTCGACGGCCTCCTGAGGCGTGTACGCCTCGACGTTGGCAATCGCCCGCTCGGTGGGCGTGAGCGGCCGGGCCTCACGCGCGGCGCCGAGAGTCGCCTCGCGGCTCTCGCGGGCGAGCGGGAAGTTGGTGGCTGCGGGCCGGGTGGTGCTCATCAGCTACACCGCATCCGAGAACTGCACGTCCTCACCGCCGATGGGGTAGTCACGTCGCAGCGGGTGACCATCCCAGTCGAGGGGGTTGAGGATCCGGCACAGGTCCGGGTGGCCTGTGAAGTGCACGCCGAACTGGTCGTACACCTCACGCTCCATCCAGTCGGCACCCGGCCACACGCCGGTGACCGACGCGACCTGGGGATTGATCGCACCGGCCCAGATGCGAAGCCGCACGCGGGCGCCCGAACCGATGGCCGCGAGGTGGTAGGCCATGCGGAAGCGCCCGGGCTCGTCGGGGAAGTCGGCGCAGGTGACGTCGGAGAGCAACACGAACTGCGACGGTCCGTCGCGCAGCGCTCGCGCGGCCGCGACGATGCGCTCCGTCACCACCTCTACGGTCACCTCGCCCCGGTGCGCGAACGACTGCACCACGGCACCGGGTGAGGCCGCCTCGATCTGGACGGCGGCGGTGCTCACGGGGCCGGTCCGTCGGTGTCGGTCGTACGGGCGACCACCGTGGCGAGAGCACCGGAGGTCGCGCGGTCGAATGCCGCTCGCTCCGCCCGGCGGCGTTCGATGAGCACCGACGACGGCACCTGGCCGTTCGCGCCGATCTTGGCGCGCAGGATGTCGATGCCCTCCATCAGTCCCTCGGGCCGGGGCGGGCAGCCGGGTACGTAGACGTCAACCGGGATGATCTTGTCGACGCCCTGCACCACGGCGTAGTTGTTGAACACGCCGCCGGTGCTGGCGCAGGCGCCCATGGAGATAACCCACTTGGGCTCGAGCATCTGGTCGTAGATGTGTCGCACCACCGGCGCCATCTTCTGCGTGAGCCGACCAGCCACGATCATCAGATCGCTCTGGCGCGGGGTGGCACGGAAGTACTCGGCACCAAAGCGGCCCATGTCCAGTCGTGGCGACAGCGTGTGCATCATCTCGATCGAGCAGCACGCGAGGCCGAAGGTGGCCGGCCAGATGGCCGAGGTCTGGGCCCACGCAATCGCTTTCTCCACCGTCGTGGTGAGGAGGCCGCGGGTGGCGTCGCTCGTGTCGATGTCCCGTAGGTCCCAATCCACGGTCGGGTCGGTACGGGGAGCGCGGTGCACCGGCGCACCGGGCGGTGGGATCAGCGCCATTCGAGCGCCTTCGTGCGCCAGACATAGACAAGGCCACCGGTGAGAATCGCCACGAAGACCACCAGTTCGACAACGGCGAGGCCGCCGTAGTCGCGTAGCACCACCGAGAGCGGATAGAGAAATGCCAATTCCACGTCGAACACGATGAACAGCATTGCCGTGAGGTAGAAGTCGATGGAGAAACGTCGTCGCGCGGGCTGCACCGTGAGGATGCCGCTCTCGAACGGCAGGCCCTTGACCGGGTTCGGACGTTTCCTGCCCACCATCGACAGGGTGAGCAGTGATGCCGCAACGGCCCCGCCGAGTACGACATAGATCAGAATGGGAAGCCAGGTACGAAGGTCCACGTGGACCCGCCCCTTTCCGTTGCCGCAGATGCTGGGGAGCGGTCGATTGCCGAGATGATGCTCGTCACCGTACCAACGGTTTCGCACAAGCGCATCAATGTGCGGATTGCCTCATGGGAATGGGAATCCCACCGGGTCGTCATGTGTCGTTTGTGACATTTGCGCGATTCGGCGTCGCTGGCCGTTCGACGGTGTCCCGGGCGGTGGGCGATGAGCGAGGAGATGGCCGCCCGACGACGGGCCAGTCATATGACGGGGTCCGAAATTTCTCGCCGCCCGACGGGCACGCATGATCGCCCCTCAGGTGGTCATCCCGGAACCCACCCGCCGGCGCACATCAGATGGTGGTGGACCATCCCCGACCCATCGGGGCAGGATTCCCGCGGTGCGTCGTCTCGCCGCCGCCGCCAGTGGTCGCGGCGCGGTGGACGCCAGTGTGCCGATCGAGGGCGGACGGGGAATGCGGCGAGACGGCTCCCCATGATCGCGACGCGAGTGTGACGGGTACCGATGTCATGGACCGTCCGAATCACGACGACAGTGGGGGGCGCCGTCTCCACCAACCGGGAACCGGTTCATCCGGGTGGCCAGACCCTCGTGGTCGGTGCCGAGATCCGCGATGCTACCCGGGTGGACGCCTCTCTGATCTCTGCCCCAACGGTCCGGACGAATTTCGCGTCCGCGCCGGTGCCGCTGTCCCTGGATGCGATGCGCCGGCCCCCAGCGGCCCGGCCCGGCCCGGTGTCCGGTCCCCGGCCCGGTGCTTGACTGTGGGCATCGATCGCATCGTGTACTTCTCGGACCTCGTGGCCAGTGCCCCGGATGAGCCACGTGCCCGGTACGGGCTTGCCGTCGCGCTCCGGCACGCCGAACGGCACGCGGAGGCCATCGTGCAGTACCGCGCCTACCTAGCGCTGGCGAGTGACGAGGGTGCGGCGTGGGGGCACCTGGCGGAGTGCCTCACCGCCACCGGCGATGTGGACGCGGCCGCCGACGCCTATCTGGCGGGAATGGACACGGCTGCCCGCCACGGTCACAACGGGCTGGCGGCCGATTTCGCCGCGGCAATGGAGGTGCTGTAGTGACCGGCGCGGTGCGGTTCTGGTTTCGTAACGCCACCGTCGGTCGCACGACCATTTTCACCACGCTCGGCCCCCGTTTTGTGGAGGCCCTTGCCTACCTCGCCATCATGGGCCTCGGCCTCGGCGCGTATCTCACGACGGTGGATGGCATCTCGTACGTGCAGTTCATCGCTCCCGGCGTCGCGGCCAGTGCCGTGATGTTCGGGGCGATTCTGGAGACGTCCTACAACGCATTCGTGCGGATCCATGTGCGCCGGGTGTTCGAGGCGGCCGTTACCACTCCGCTCTCGGTGGGTGACGTGGTTGTGGGCGAGTACCTGTGGGCCGGGACCCGGGGCACCATCTACGGGGTCATCTTTCTGGTGGTAATGGCGCCCTTCGGCCTTGTGGCGTCGTGGTGGGCCCTGCTCTGCCCGTTGGTGTTCGTGGTCGGTGCGCTCACCTTCGCGGTGTTGGGTATGACGTACACCTCATTCACGTCGAACATCGAGCACTTCAACATCTTCTGGACGGGGATCCTCACGCCGATGTTCCTGTTCAGCGGCATCTTCTTCCCGTTCTCGGGCCTGCCCGGGTGGGCGCAGGTCATCGGGTGGTGCCTCCCGCTGTCGCACTTCGTGGCCGCGACGCGTGAGATGGTCCTCGGGGATGTCGGCTGGCTCACAGCGGCCCATGTGATGGTGCTGGTCGCCTTCGCCGCCGCGTTGTTCACCGTGCCCATCCGACGCCTCCGGCGCACGCTTCTGGCATAGCCCGCTGAGGGTTTGTGAACACCGTGTGACACCGGTGGGGCAAGGCCCGCCGCCGGGGTTAGCGTTCTCAGGGACTCGCATGAGGGGTATGCGGGCACGGACTGATCTCAGAGGAGAACGTCACATGAAGGTAGGCACCATCGTCATCGCCGGGCTGCTCGGTGCAGCGACGGTTTTCGCGGCCGGTTGCGGCTCCAGCTCACCGTCCACCTCGGACACCACCGGGGGAAGCGGGGACCCGATGTTCGTCACGGTTGGCTCGGGTGCCACGTTCCCGGCAACCGCATACACGCGCTGGTGTCAGGAGAGCGAAACCTGCACGTACGCCTCCAAGGGCTCTGGCGCGGGGATCAAGGACTTGACCACCGGCACGGTCGCGTGGGCGGGAAGTGACGCCCCACTTACCTCCGAGGAGACCGCCGCCATCACGGGCACGGTGCTCTACTTCCCCACCCTGCTCGGTGCGGTGACCGTCCCTACGAACATCGAGGGCGTGACGGGGCCCATCAACCTCACCGGGACGGCGCTGGCGGGAATCTTCGACGGCGATATCACGAGGTGGAACGACACCGCGATCGCCACCGACAACCCGGGCAAGGTCCTGCCGGACGCCCCCATCACCGTGTGTGCGCGGAGCGATTCCTCGGGGACGTCGTACAACTTCTCGAAGTACCTCGGCACGGTGAGTCCGACCTTCGCTGGCAAGGTGGGTGCCAACGGCAGCAAGACGCCGACGTGGACGGCCAAGACCGTCGGTAGCCCCGGCAACCCGGGCGTGGCCCAGTGCGTCACGAGCAACCCGAACTCCATCGGGTACGTCGACTCGGCGGCCGCCAAGGAGGCCGGTATCACCGACCGGGCCGCTGCCATCGGCACGGCGGCGGGATCGTTCGTGGCCCCGACCACCGCGTCCATCACCCTCGCTGGTGACGTGGCGTCGGTGCCGAGTGACCTGCTCGTGAACGTGCTCGACAGTCCGGTTGCGGGTGCATACCCGATCACGACTACCACCTATGTGCTCGCGGTCGCGGGCACGGAGGCCGCCGGTACGGTCACGATGGTCCTCACGTACTTCTTGGGCACCAAGGCCCAGGGCCAACTTGCCGCGATGGGGTTCGCCCCGTTGCCCGCGAACGTCCTTGCGAAGGCCATCGCGCAGTTGTCCGCGCTGTCGTAGTTCCCGCGTGATCGGTGACGGGGCCCGTCGGGGTCCCGCCACCGGATCCGCGATCCCCGGTCGGGGACCGGGAGCACGGCGCCCTCGATGGCCACACCGAAGGCGGCCGTCATGTGACCGAGGTGCGCCCCCATGTGGCCGACGTCACGGGCATTCGGGTGGCCACCAACGGCTCGGGTCCCGGTGCCACCGACTCCCTCGCCCGGTGCGTGCCGTCGCCCGGACGTCGTGAGCATGTTCCACGACCCCTCATGCCGCGCCGGGTTCCGTCATCGCCGGTGAGGGTTGGTGCCCGGCGGCGGGCACTTCCCGGGTGGTGACGGTTACCGCGTGAGCGGTACCAGCACGCTCGCTGTTGCGTCCCACCGTTGTATCTCGCAGCCGTTGGTCCGGGTGAAGGTGGCGGTAACGGGCTGGTCCTGCCATGTGCCGGACACGTCCAACTGTTCGGGTCCGCCATATATTTCGGTGCAGGCGGTGTCCGTTGGTACCGGAGCGAACGGATCCGTGAGCGACGCCAACTGCTCGCATGCCGCTCGGGCATCGCTGGTGCCGGACGGGCAGCTGAGCGTAGCCTCGGTCGGCGGAGTCCCCGGCGCGGAGACAAAGGTGAGGCGCAGGTTGCCGGTGCCCGGGTCGTCAGGGGTTTCCGGTGGGCCGCCCGCACATCCGACTCCGGTGATGACGAGCACGAGACTGGCACCGATGACGGCGGCGGCGGTGGTCATACGCGGCGACATGCCTACTCCTCGATCGTCAGCCCGGCGTGGACTGTGGCGGCGGGTGGCGACGATCCCCGGGGGAGGTTCTGCGACGCGGGCGCGGACGGACACACGGTGACCATGACGAGACGCGTGCGACGGCGACCACTCATGCCTGTGAATATGGCAGCAGTTGTGGTGGTTGGGCCGCCGTGATGGTCGTGCGCGCGAACCCGGCGGTGTGAGTTGCCTCGGATACCGCGGCGGCCACCCCGGGCACAAGGCGTGCGTTGAACACGGACGGCACCACGTAGTCGGGACCCAGCGCGCCTTCGTCGGCCACCACGCGGGCGATGGCCCGCGACGCGGCCATGACGGCCTCGTCGCACAGCCGCGTGGCGCGAACGTCGAGCAGCCCGCGCCAGATGCCCGGAAAGGCCAGTGTGGAGTTGATCTGGTTGGGCAGGCCGGGGCGGCTGGTGCCGAAGACGGCGACGCCACTCGCATCCGCGGGGTTGAGTTCGGGGTTGGGCATACCGGTGGCGAAGACGATGGGCTCTGGTGCCATGCCTGCGACGTCGTCACGGGTAAGGAACCCCGGGCTCGACACGCCCACGAACACGTCGGCGCCCCGAACCAGGTCGTGAACCTGCTCGTCGGTCTCGGCGATGCGCACCTCACCGGCACCGGCGAGACCGGCCAGACGTCGGAACGTGGTGGCACCGGGCCCGGAGCCCGCCACGCAGATGGTGCAGTCACCGATGACACGCTCCGTCAGGGTCAGGCCGTTGAACACACCTGCGAGCAGCGCCGCCGCGGTGCCCTCGGCGTCACCGTGCAGCACCGGAATGTCGAGCGCGGCCTCCAGCAGGCGCACCACCTCGAAGCACTGGGGTGCCGAGACGTCCGCGACGTGCACGCCGGCGAACACCGAGGAGATCTTCACGACCGTGTCGGCGAACAGCGCCGGGTCATCGAGGTCGATGGGCAAGGGGAACGCATCCACGTCGGCCATCTCGCGCATAAACAACGAGAGTGCCTCGAGCACGGGCAGCGATGCCAGCGGACCCAGATCGCCCTGGCCCACCAGCGCCGATCCGTCGCTGACCACCATCACGCTGTTGCCCTTGATGGTGAGGTCCCAGGCCCGCTCGATGTCGTCGTGGATGGCCATGCACACACGCGCCACACCTGGGGTGTAGGCCATCGAGAGGTCGTCGCGCGACCGCACGGGCGCACGGGTGCGCATGGTCAGAAGGCCGCCCTCGTGGGCGCGGAAGACGCCGTTGGTCACATCGAGCACGTCCACGCCGTGGAGTCCCTTCAGGCGGGTGACGATGGCCTCGCAGGCTGCCTCGTCGGTGCCGTGCACCACCATGTCGCGGGTGATCGTCTCGCGGGTGGACCGGACGGTGTCCATGCCACTCACCTCGCCACCGGACTGGGTGATGGCCGTCATCGCACTGGTGAGTGCCTCCGGCCCGGCGGAGAGTTCGGTGCGGATGATGAACGTGGCGTTCGACGACGGCATGGGATGGACCTCAGATGAACTCTGTCGAGGGACCGCGGGACGGTAAGTAGGGGAGTAACGGCGCCTGTGCGGGGTTCCGCATTCGGAGCCGTGATCCTGCCCTGCCACCTGTGCCCCGACGACCCCGCGAAGGGTGGACGGTGGACTAGGCGGCGCAGGCGGCCGGTACTACGGCCGCTACGCCGAGAGCAGATACGCGCACGCCACCGACCACGCCGGAGGCGCGCTCAGTAATTCGAATGACGGATGCGATGCTCATCGGTGAGGTGACACTAGCCGATTCGGGGGCCCAGTGCCATCCGGTCGCGCTCGGCGGCGGGGCCAGGGCCACATCTGACCGTCGCGAGTCGCGTCCGTCATCGGGGGTGAGGGTCACCGCGACGCCCCGTGAATCGGGGACGGACGTCGAGCGTCCCCATGTGCCGTCCGGATACCGATCTCGTCGCTCGTCTCGCCAGGCGACCGGTTCTAGCACGGCGCTTCCGCAGCCCGACGGAAGGGATTGGGTCGCTACGGTCGGGGTCGAATCGAGCGCCGACGCTGATGATGTGGGCCCATCGCTCGATCTCTCCCGGGCGCTCTGGTCCCTCGGGTGGTACATCCCTTACCGGATCCGCCGGGTCGTACGGCATCACTCCGCAGAGCCGGTGGGGTGGTAACGGGTGCCGATTGAATCCGACACGGCGAGACACTGATCGCCCGCCGCGATGGGCGATGGTGACGACAGGGGGTATGCGTCGTCCCGGACGTCGCCATGGACCGATGCCAACCCTGCACATCATGGGTCCGGAAATCACGTCGCGCCTCCCTCATGCCGGGGGCGCTGGCGGTGAAACCGCGACATCGGTCGGAGGCGACGATGGGTCCGTACGCTGCGCACCACAACGGATCCACCACGGACACCACGCCGACGCGGCCGCTGCGGTCAGCCCGGGACGCGCTCCGTCACCCGCGCCCGGAGATCGGTCTGAGGTTGCGCGCCGAGACGGCGGATGATCTCAGCGGCCGCGACGACACCCACTCGGTGGCGATGCAGTCGGTCACGTACTTCATCTCGTTCCCCTGCAGATCGGGGTACGCGACAGCGATGCGACGCACTTCTTGGTTCTGTATTGCCACGAGCACTCTCCGGAAGGTCGGAAAACGGAGTTCGCCCGCGCGAACCCCGATCCCTTCCCCCGATGCTAGGCGACCATCACGGTACGGGCGCCATGACTACACGCTGTAGGCCAACGCATAGAACTGCACGGTGCCGGAGTCGACAGCACATGGTGCGATGGCGGTCGCGTCCAGCCCGGTGTTGCTGATTGACGTGGTTCGTGCGAGCACCGTGAGAGTGACCGGTCCCAACCACGACTGTTTCATGCTGGTCAGGTTAGGCAGGCTGGAGTCGAACCCCCCATCGTCGGTTATCCCGCCGGGGATGGCAACGCCATTCACCACGTAGCGGGTGACGACGCTCATGCTCGTGGAGGTGTAGGGCATTGTGTTGGGCGTGCTGCCGGGGCAGTACACGGAATACCGCGACAGGCTTACCTCGGGGTCGTAGCGAAATGCCGTGGACGCCGTGAAGGTAACGGTGCCCAGGGTGACCCAGTCGGCACCCGGCTGCAGCGTGACCCCGGCGGTCTCGGTGAAGCCGATGAGCGATTCTGAGGTGGGTCCTGCGCGCCCAGCGGTGTTCCACGAGATCTTGGTGCCCGATTTGCCGCACTTGGCCTTCTTGCTCACGCTGCGCAGTGCCCCACCCTTCTTGGCCTTGCAGGCGTAGATGGTGGTGTCCGTGGGGGCAGCGGTGACCTGCGTTGCGACGACTGCGCTGGTGGCGGCGGCGAGGCCGGCAATGGCCGCGACCACGCGGGCGGGGCGGGACGAATGCATGGGGGTGCCTTTCGGTGGGGATTGGGGACCCCGGAAAGGCGAGTCGCTGCCCCCGCGTCTGCCACTATCCCGGTTAGAACAATTGGGCACCCTCTCGCTGGAGGGGCGTGACGTGACGCGTGAAGGCGGAGAAGATGGCCATGAATCAACCCAACACGAGTGCTGGCACGCAGGACCGTGCAACTGTGACCAGCGACGGGCGTTTGCTCGCCCCGGTGATTGATGGCCTGAAGACCAAAGAGGCTGTGGTGCACGTGGATCACCGCGGCCGCCTGTTCGAGGTGTTCAGCCCGGCCGATGAATACTGGTCCGGCCCGGTGGTGCACTCGTATGTTTTCACGGTTCGCCCTGGGACGATGAAGGGGTGGGGTGTGCACGATCACAAGTTCGATCGCTACTGCATCATCAGCGGCGAGATGCTGGTCGTCCTGTGGGACGGCCGCGCGAATTCGCCCACATTCGGGCTCGTGCAGGAGGTCGTCCTGGCACCTGAGGGCACGCGAATGCTGACTACGCCCCCTGGCGTGTGGCACGCGAATATCAATCTCGGCACGACGGAATGCATGGTGATGAACCACCCAACCATGCCGTACGACTACGAGCACCCCGATCGTCGCCTGCTGCCATGGGACACCACCGAGATTCCCGTTGACCTGCGGACGTACTTCCCGATCCAGCCCTTGGGCTGACTACCGCCGAAGCCACCGCGTGAACCGCCAGGAGCGGCTGCTGCTCATCTGGTTGAGGTCGTGACGCGCGTCCTGCAGTGAGAGATGGACGGCCTGCAGTTCGGCTCGCACCTGCTCCAGATCGCCGTGCGCCTCCGCAAGAGCCTTGGTGGCGTCATTCATATTCGCCTGGACCTCGGTGAGCCGTTGCTCGTCAGCGGTGCGCCCCTCCTCGAGCACTGCGATTTGCCTGACCAGGCATTCGGCCTCGGCGGTGTGTGTGTGCGCAAGATGCCCGGCGTACGCGGCGCGTACATCCCGCTCACGCTTTGCCACCTCGATCGCGCTGAAGTTGAGGCGGGTCCGGAGCAACTCAAGTTCTGACGGCGTCGCGGGTGCAGGCGGCGGTCCCGGGGGCAACGCCGCCGCCCGGGCAACCTCCACGTCAACGGCCGCCGCGCTCGAATCCGCCTCCCCGTGCCGCCGCAGCGCCGCCTCGTGCCGTTTGATGAACCGCTCACGCAGATTCAGTGTGAGAAATTGGCGGAACCCCAAAGTGGTGCTCGTGCCTCCAACATGGCGTACATGCGCACGTGGTTCGACGAGTACACGCCAGCCGCGCTCCCGGAGCCGGAAGCACAGGTCCACATCTCCGTAGTAAGCGGGGTAGAAGGCGTCGTCGAGGCCACCGACTGACTCCCACGCGGCCCGGCGGATGAGCATGCCAACCGAGCCGTGGTAGTCAACGGCCCGCGACTCGACATAGTCATCGGCCCGACGGGATCCATTGATGAGGCCAGCGCATGTGAGGCCGTTTCGCCACACGACCATGCCGGGATCAAGTACTTCGTCGTTATGGTTGAGGGCGAGCGCACCGATGGCCCCGGCATCGGGCACTGCCTCGGCACGCGCCACGAGAGCGGCGATCAGGTCGGGCCCGGGGATCGAATCGTCCTGTAGTTCGAGCAGGTACTTCCCGGTGCCGAGCGCGAACCCGTGGTTGAACGCGCCACTCACCCCGAGGTTCACCGGGATGTCTGCCAGCCGCACCTCGCCGGAGTACTCCCCGGCGATCGCCCGCACCTCGTCGCTGGCGTCGTTCAGCACCACGATGGTCTCAAATGGCACCGAGCGATCGAGCGCCGCGATGCCGTCGAGGCATGCGCGAAGGCCCGTGTTGCGGTAGGCGGGGATGACGATGGTGACCCGGGGCCGTGCCGCACCCATGCGCAGTGCCTCCTTGGTTGGTACTACCCCCGTGCTGCCTTACGCGGCGGTGGTCACCCGCGCGCTGCCCGAACGGCGGGAGGCGGCGGCGACGGCCTCGGCCACGGCGGGCACCAGCCGCTTGTTGAACACCGAGGGCACGACGTAGTCGGCACTCAGCGCACCCTCTTCAACCACCACATTTGCGATGGCGCAGGCGGCGGCCATAAGGGCCCCGTCGCTGGCCTCGGTGGCACGGACGTCCAGCAGTCCGCGCCAGATGCCCGGGAATGCCAAGGTGCTGTTGATCTGGTTGGGCATATCCGGACGCCCGGTGGCGAACACCGCCACCCCGTCGGCGTCGCTCGGGTCGAGTTCGGGGTTAGGCATGCCGAGCGCCAGCACTACCGGGTCGGCGTTCATGCCGGCGACGTCCTCACGCGACAGCGACCCGGGGTATGACACGCCCACGTATACGTCGGCGCCCTTCACCAGGTCGCGCATGGCCTCTTGGGTCTCGGCACCGCGTACCTCGGCAGCACCGGCCTTCTCGGCGAAGCGCCGGTAGGCCATAGCACCCGGGCCCGATCCGGCCACGCAGATGCGCGACTCGGCGATGTTCTTACCCACCACGGCCAGCCCGTTGAGCGTGCCTGCCAGCAGTGCAGCCGCAGTGCCCTCGGCGTCGCCGTGCACCACGGGGATATCGAGGGCCTCGCGCAGGATGCGGGTGATCTCAAAGCAGTTGGGCGCCGAGATGTCGGCGACGTGAATGCCACCGAACACCGATGCGATCTTGATGACGGTATCGGCGATGGCTGCCGGGTCGTCGAGGTCGATGGGCAGGGGGAAGGCATCAACCTCCGCCTTCTCACGCATGAACAGCGAGAGCCCTTCGAGCACCGGAAGCGCCGCGAGCGGGCCAAGATCGCCCTGCCCCACGAGTGCTGACCCGTCGCTGATCACCATCACGCTGTTGCCCTTGATGGTGAGGTCCCAGGCGCGGTCGATGTTGTCGTGAATGGCCATGCACACGCGGGCCACGCCCGGGGTGTAGGCCATCGACAGGTCGTCACGGTTTCTCACGGGTATGCGCGTGCGCATGGTGAGCATGCCATCCTCGTGTGCGCGGAAGACGCCGTTGGTGACGCCGTGCACGGTGACACCCTGCACACTGCCCAGCGACTTGACGATGGCATCGGTGGCCTGCTCATCGGCACCGAGGATGACGATGTCGCGGGTGATGGTCTCGCGGGTGGACCGCACGGTGTCCATGCCGTCCACCTCGCCGCTCGCCATGGTGATGGCGGTCATCATGTGGCTGAGTACCTCAGGGCCAGCTGAGAGCTCGGCGCGGACGATGACGCTGGCGTTGGACGGCATTCGAAAGAACCTCGGTTGGCTTCTGGTGCGAGGGCGCGCAGGAGACTAGCGGCGCAAACGCGCCTCGGGAGTGGGTTCCGCACCCGGGCCGGTGATCCTTCCGTCTCCTGAGCATCGAGCGCAGATTCGCCGCATGCCCGTCCACCGCGTTTCACAGGAATCCGGCTGTCCATGGAGCGCCTCTCGCTTCCTGCCAATGAGAGTCACCCGCCGCAGCCATTACATGCCATTTCGATTGCGTAGGGTTCCGTCTCGTGAAGCGCCTGCCCATCACGGCCGAGCTCGGTACGCCGGGTGGGCTCCCAGTGGCGATGTCCGCCTGCGAGGAGACCCCGACGCTCCGCGAACCGCTCTCCAACTCCCGATCTATGTGCAGCACGTCGGTCCGTCTTCGCGCCCCTCGTTGTTCCCCCACCTGCGGTATCAGTGGACGGGTGGAAGGCCGACGCGGACCCCCATGCAGATCCCATTCGTCATCAGTGTCGACCGGATGTCTCAGAGGGCGGTCGAGAAGCAGTGCAGTGCTGCATGGCCCGTCACTGTGCTTGCCGCCTCGATGGTCGCCGGTCCGCACCCGCGGTCGGGTAACGACGCATGAACGCCGGCATCCCCTCAACCGATGGCCCGTGGGCCAGGCGCCTGCTGCTGCTCTTCGCGGGGCTGCTTCTCGCCCTGCCGATTGCATGGGCATCCACGCAATACCTGGGTAACGAGATTGACCCGGCCCTGAGTTACAACGCCGTTGACGGGTGGTGCGAGCAGGGGGCCTTTCCCGGGCTTGGCCACCATTGCTTCGGCGACTACACGGTGGCCGCGCTCACTGCTTCGCACGACTTCAATCTGGGCGGCCACGACTTCCAAAAGGGGGCCTTCCCGGCGGATCCGAATTCGGCGTATACGTCGCTCTATCCGCCCCTCGGGCAGTTCGTCCACGTGGTGGCCTGGATTGTGCAGGAGGGGCTTCTCGGCAACGTTGTGACGTTCTGGATCTATCTGGCGCTGCTTGGTCTCGCGATGCTCGCCCCGGCGCTCTGGGTTGCGTGGGGTCGCCGCAACTCACCCTTTGCTCTCGCTGGTGATGCTCGTGATGGGGGTGGCCGCACTTCCCGTCATTGCCATGTTGGACCGCGGCAACAGCGCGGGCTTCGCAATACCCCTCGTGCTTGCGGCCATGGTGTTCCTGGGCCGGGATCCCGCGTGGCTCGCGCCAGCCGCCATCGTGGGTGCCGCACTAGTGCGCCCGCAGTTCATCATCGTCGCGCTTGCGCTGGTGGCCATCCGCCGAATTCGACATGCCCTGGCTGCAGTGGCGACATTCGTCGTTGTGAGCCTCATGTCGTTCTTCTTCGTGCCGGGCGGGTTCGCCGCCGGCATGCGCGCCTGGATCGACAACGTCACCGTCTTCCGTGGTGGTTTTGGAGATCTCAACAGTCCAATCCCCGCCAACATCTCGGTCGCCCGCACCATCACGTCAGTTGGCAGCTGGCTCAGCGAACGCCCCGGCCCTATCGGCTCGTTCGGGTACTGGGTGGCATCCACTGTGCCCAAACATCCGTTCATTCCTGCACTCCTGCTGCTGTGCCTTGCGCTTGCTCTCTTTGTTGCCGCTCGGGGACGCGTGCCCCGATCAGTGGCAATCGTCGTGCCGGTCGCTCTCGCCGTGATGAGCCCCACCGCTGTTCCGGGGTACTACCTCGGCTTCGCGCTCGTGATCGGCCCCGACCTCCGTGCCAGAGGCGGCCGGGGCATGCTGGATACCGAGGCCGACGGCAGAACCCCGTGGTGGTGGGGTTGGCCGTTGATCGTCGCCACCGCCCTGCCGATCGCACCGATTGCGCTGTCCGGTGATGCGCCCGAGGGGAGCCCTCTTCCTCGCAGCGGCTACGTTCTCGAGCAGGTCGGCAAGGCGTGGTTCGTGGTGCTGCTGCTTGGCTTGGCATGGGTGGCCATGCGGATCTGGCGTACGTGGCGCGCTAGGCCAAGCGTGCGGCAACTAGCGCCCTGAGGTCGGCCTCGGGCCGCGCGCCTAGGTGTGAGATGACCTCGGCGGCAGCCACGGCACCCATGCGCCCGCAATCGTGCAGGTTGCGGCCCTGTGTCCAGCCCGCTAGGAATCCGGCGGCGAACAGGTCGCCCGCGCCGGTGGTGTCCACCACTTGCACCGCGGCCTCCGCCGG